>NZ_DAHVQP010000133.1:0-28378 GCF_027317685.1 Saccharomonospora sp. | reverse complement strand
GCACGACCGGATCGCCGAAGGCGACGTCGTGCGGGTGAGTCTGCCGTTCGGTGACGTCACGCTCGACGAGGCGGGCAATCCGCTCCTGCTGATCTCGGCGGGCATCGGCAACACCCCGCTGATCGGTATGCTCGGCCACCTCGCCGAGACCGGATCGACGAGACAGGTCGTCGTGGTGCACGGCGATCGCAGTCAACGCACGCACGCACTGCGATCCGATCTGGAGCAGTTCGCGGCGAAACTGCCCAACGCCACGGTCCACGTCTGGTACGAACACCCGGAGGGGACCTGGCCCGCCGACCGCACCGGGCAGGTCGACCTCACCGCCCTCACCGTTCCGCAGGACGCCACCGTCTACCTCTGTGGTCCTCTTCCCTTCATGCGGAAGATGCGGACACAACTACGGCAGCTCGGTGTCCCCGCGGCCAACATCCACTACGAGGTGTTCGGCTCCGACATGTGGCTCGCCCGGGACTGACCATCCTGTCGCGTCCGCCGGGACGCAACGGTGACGCGACGTCCCGGCGGCCGACGTTTCACCCCGTCGACAAAGGGCTACTTCTCGGCGGGAGGGTGCACGGGTCGAAAGGGAGTGTCGATGGCGACGGTGGCCGAGCAGTTGGTGGACCTGCTGGTGCAGGCGGGTGTGCGGCGTATCTACGGCGTCGTGGGCGACAGTCTCAACCCGGTCACCGATGCCGTGCGGCGTAGTTCGGAGATCGAGTGGGTGCAGGTACGGCACGAGGAGGCCGCTGCCTTCGCGGCCGGCGCCGAGGCACAGATCACCGGCCGGTTGACGGCGTGCGCGGGCAGTTGTGGGCCGGGCAACCTGCATCTCATCAACGGTCTGTTCGACGCCCATCGCAGCATGGCCCCTGTCGTGGCCGTGGCCGCGCACATCCCGAGTGAGGACATCGGTACCGCCTACTTCCAGGAGACGCATCCCGACCGGCTGTTCGTCGAGTGCAGCCATTACTCGGAGATGATTTCGAACCCCGAGCAGATGCCCCAGGTGGCGCAGATCGCCATTCAGACCGCGATCGGCCGGTCGGGCGTGTCGGTCATCAGCCTGCCGGGTGACGTCGCGGGCATGGAAGCGCCGCGTAAGCGTACTGAGATGGCACTCGTGTCCCGTCCGCCCACGGTGCGGCCGGGCGAGGCCGAACTCGACCGCCTCGTCGAGATCGTCGACGAGGCGGAACGCGTGACGTTGTTCTGCGGCAGCGGCGCCGCCGAGGCACACGACGAGGTCATGGCCTTCGCCGACCGAGTGCAGGCCCCGGTGGGGCACGCGCTTCGCGGCAAGGAGTGGATCCAGTACGACAACCCGTTCGACGTGGGCATGTCGGGTCTACTCGGCTACGGGGCGGCGTATGAGGCGATGCACGAGTGCGACTTGCTGATCCTGCTCGGTACCGATTTCCCGTACCGGCCGTTTCTGCCGGACGACGTGAAGATCGTGCAGGTCGACGTCCGTCCGGAGAACCTGGGGCGCAGATCGCGTCTCGACCTCGGTGTCAGCGGCGATGTGGGGGAGACGTTGCGTTGTCTCACTCCGCGGGTGAGTCGCAAGACCGATCGCCGGTTCCTCGACCGCATGTTACGCAAGCACGCCGATGCGTTGGAGAAAGTCGTCGCCGCTTACACCACGGATGTGGAGCGGCACAAGCCCATCCACCCCGAGTACGTGGCGTCCGTCCTGGACGACGAAACCGCGGACGACGCGGTCTTCACCGTGGACACGGGTATGTGCAACGTGTGGGCCGCCCGCTACATCACCCCCAACGGGCGGCGTCGGGTGATCGGTTCGTTCACCCACGGTTCGATGGCCAACGCCATGCCCCAGGCGATCGGAGCGCAGCTGCCCGACAGGGAGCGGCAGGTCGTCGCGATGGCGGGTGACGGAGGGTTCTCCATGCTCATGGGAGACTTCCTCACCATCATCCAATACGGGTTGCCGGTGAAGGTGGTGTTGTTCAACAACTCCTCGCTGAGCATGGTGGACCTGGAGATGTTGGTGGCGGGGCTACCTCCGCACGGCACCGAGTACCCCGACGTCGACTACGCGGCCATCGCCCGTGCCGCGGGAGCCCATGGGGTGCGTGTCGACGATCCGAAGGCCGTGCGTTCCGGGTTGCGCGAGGTGCTGGACCATGACGGCCCCGCACTCCTGGATGTCGTCACCGATCCGAATGCGCTGTCGGTGCCACCACGCATCACCGGTCAGCAGTTGACGGGCTTCGCCTTGGCGACCAGCAAGATGGTGCTTCAGGGCGGGGTGGGACGGATGATCCAGCTCGCCCGTTCGAACCTGCGTAACATCCCGCGACCCTAGGAGTCAGTGCAGGTCAGTGCAGGTCGGTGCAGGTCGGTGCGGGTCAGTGCAGGAGGCCACCGCCGTCGCAGACCATCGTCTGTCCGGTGATCAGGGCGCCGTCGGGGGAGGCGAGGAAGGCGACGAGTCCGGCGAAGTCCTCGGGGGTGACGAACTCTTGGATGGCCTGCTGGGACATCGTCCGGGCGAAGACTTCGTCGCCGGAGTGAGCCCGGGTGCCGGGTGTGGCCACTTGGGCGGGCATGACCGCGTTGACGGTGATGCGGTGCTCGCCGAGCTCTCGTGCCATGACCCGGGTCATACCGATCAGGGCCCCTTTGCTGGCCACGTAAGCGATCTGACCCGGCGCACCGGTGAAGAACGTGCGGGACGCGACGTTGATCACCCGACCGCGGTGGGCGCTTTTTCGCAGGTACGGAAAGCACGCCTGCACCATCAGCAGTGGGCCGACGGCGTTGACGTCGTAGAAACGGTGCAACTCCGCCGGGGTGGCCTCCAGCAGGCTGTTGCGTCCCGACAACAGACCCGCGTTGTTGACCAACACGTCGATTCCGCCCAGCTCGGTGGCCACCGCCTCGACGGTGGTGCTCACAGCGTCCGGGTCGGTGACGTCGCAGACCCACGAACGCACTGCCGCGGAGTTCTCGTCGGGCCGGGAGTCGTCTAAGTCGATGTCGAGCGCGGCGACGGTGGCGCCTTCGGCGGCGAGGCGATGGGCGATCGCATAACCCAGGCCACCGGCCGCGCCGGTGACGACGGCGACGCGTCCTTCGAGACGGGAAGACTGCACGAACTCTCCTCCGGGCTCGGTTGCGCGGTGCGTGTGAGTACCGACGCTACGACGCCCTGGAGCCCCACGGTAGGCACCGTCGTCCGGTCCGGGCTACGTCATTTGACGAAGAACGGTTCGAAGGAGCGCCCGGTGGCCGGGCCACCGGGCGTCCGTGTCTACCGTGGAGGAAGCACCACGTTCGCGGTCATTCCTCCACGTGGATGGCCAGGGCCGGGCAGACCGAGGCGGCATGCCGGACGTCGGCGGCCTGGTCGGAGGAAGGCTCGGCGTCCAGCAGGATGACGATGCCGTCGTCGTCCTGGTCGAACACCTGCTCGGCAGCGACGACGCACTGTCCGGATGCGACACACTTGTCCTGGTCGATAGTGATCTTCATGGTGGTCCTTTCCAGGCGGTGGATTACCAGGTCACGGGAAGTTCGTACACGCCGTAGACCGAGCCGTCGTGCTTGAACGGAATGTTGTCGAACTCGGTCGCAAGCCGCAGCGTGGGAATACGGCGGTAGAGCGTGCTGTAGACGATGTTCAGTTCCAGGCGGGCGAGGGGCTGGCCCAGGCACTGGTGCACCCCGAAACCGAACGCCACATGGTGTCGAGCGTCGCGGCGGAGGTCGAGCCGGTCGGGGTCGGGGAACGCCTCGGGGTCGCGGTTGCCGATGTCGTTGGGGAAGATCACGCCCTCACCGGCGCGGATCACCTGTCCGTCGATCTTGATGTCCTCCAGGGCGACACGGCGACGTCCGTTGTGGGTGATGTGGAGGTATCGCAGGAGTTCCTCCACGGCCGAGTCCACCAGCGCCGGATCGTCGGTGTCGCGCAGCAGGGCCAGTTGGTCCGGGTGCTCCAGCAGGGCGAGCGTGCCCAGCGCGATCATGTTCGCGGTGGTCTCGTGCCCGGCGATGAGTAACAGGACACCCATCTGCGCGGCTTCGTTCTTGGTCAGTTCCCCGGCCTTGACGCGGCCCGCCAGGCCCGACAGCAGGTCTTCACCGGGCTCGGCGAGCTTGTCGTCCATGAGCCGGTGCAGGTATGCGCCGAGCTCGCCCAGAGCCGCCATCCGCTGCTCGGGGGAAGCGTCCCGTTTGATCACGGTTTTGCTGTTGTCCTGGAAGAAGTCGTGGTCGGAGTAGGGAACTCCGAGCAGTTCACAGATCACCAGCGAAGGCACCGGAAGGGCGAACGCCTCCACGAGGTCGACCGGCTTCGGACCGGCCAGCATGTCGTCGATGAGCCGGTCGACGATGCCCTGGATCGCCGGACGCATCGCCCGTACCCGCTTGACGGTGAACGGTGCCGTCACCATACGTCGCAACCGGGCGTGTTCCGGGTCGTCCATGAGAATGAAACTCACGGAGGAGCTGTCTCCACTGAGCGGTGCCTGCTTCGGGTAGCCCGGCTTGGTGATGTCGGCGCTCATCCGCGGATCCGCCAGCAGCGCGCGCTGGTCGGCGTACCGCGTCACCAGCCACGGCGTACTGCCGTCCCACAATCGGACTTTCGCCAGCGGACCTTCCTGCTGAAGGTCCCGCAGCGTCGGTGGCGGGTCGAACGGACATTTGGCGTCCCGAGCCATGGGGTATTCGGGGATCGCGGCCGCGTCCTCGGTGGAGTTCTCGACTGTGCTGGTCATCGGGTTCTCCTGTTGTGGTGGTCGTACTTCATGTGGTGGGTAGCGGCGCGGCGTCGAGCGCCTCCACGATCTCGCGGCGGCGTAGCCGGGCCTGTTTCGGCATGTTCCAGCCGACGATTCCGGTGACGTGCCCGGAGCGTTCGAACCGGACCACGAAACGCCGGTCGGCGGGATCACCTTCGACGACGGTCGTGTCGTCGTCGGCTCCGGGGCGGCCGTACACCTGCACCTTGGCGTCGAACTGGTCGGTCCAGAAGTAGGGAACGGGCGCGTATGTCCGGTCGGCGCCGAGGATGTTGGCGGCCACCACCTGCGCTTGTTCGGTGGCGTTGGTGCGGTTCTCCAGCCGCAACATCGTTCTCAGCGTGGGGTGGTACCAACGGGCCACGTCGCCGACGGCGTAGACGCCGGGTGCGGCCTGACAACGTGCGTCGCAGACGACGCCGTCGTCCAGAGTGAGGCCGCTGTCGCGCAGCCACGCCGTCGCCGGTTCCGCTCCGATCGCGACGACGACGAGGTCCGCGGGCAGCGACTCACCGTTGTCCAGACGAACTCCCGTGACGCGTCCATGCTCACCGGTCAACTCCTCGACCAGGTGGCCGAGCGCCAGCCGGACTCCGTGCTCGGAGTGCAGATCCGCCAGCGTCCCCGACACCAGTGGGCCGAGCTGGTTCGCCAGAGGAGCCGATTGTGGCCCGGCCAGGGTGACATCCAGCCCGAGTTTCCGTGCGGTGGCGGCGATTTCCGCGCCGAGAACGCCTTCACCGACCACGACGAGCCGAGCTGAGCGGGACAGACCGGCTCGCAGTGCCAGCGCATCGTCGAGTGTGCGGAGCACATGTACGCCGGTCAGGTCGTGTTCCACGGGAAGTCGACGCGGGCGAACGCCGGTGGCCACCACGACCGTGTCGGCGGACAGCGTTCTGTCGGATGTGGTGTGGACGGTCCGTTGTGCTGTGTCCAATCTCACGGCAGGGTCGCCGAGAACGAATTCAGCATCCAAATCAGACAACATCTGTTCCGGGCGAAGCCGTGCCCGCTCCGGTTGCCAATCGCCTGCCAAGACCTGTTTGGACAGAGGTGGCCGGTCGTAGGGCACGTGTTCCTCGGCTCCGAGTAGGGTGAGTCGTCCCCGATGGCCGTTGCGGCGCAACGCCTCGGCGGTGGACAACCCGGCTGCGGACGCGCCGACCACCAGAACGTCGTGGGTTTCGCTCATTCCTCCGTCACCATGATCGCTGCGGTCGGACAGACACTGGCCGCCTCACGAGCCGCCGCGTGCAGCCGCTCGGGTGGTGTGGCATCGAGAAGCACGACGATGCCGTCGTCGTCCCGCTGGTCGAACACCTCGGGCGCGCTCAGCACACACGACCCCGCGCCACAGCATTTGTCCTCGTCAACACTGATTTTCATCGTCACTGTCTTCCTCGATCGTTGAGGTCTTTTCAGCGGTTAGGGCCGTGCCGTGACGGGCGCGGACCACAATCCCACGATCGCGTCGGCCAACCCTTCCGCGGTGGCGCGCCAGCTCGCTCGTGGCGTGGTGGACATTTCGGCGAGGGCCCGTTCCCGTTCGGCGAACATGTGCACCATCAACTGACGTGTCATGTCGCTCCGCTCCAGGTGCACCTCGACCGGAAGGTTGGGCAGACACTGCTGTAACCCGTCGAGTGTGTGGAGCAGAGAAGGTGAGGTCAGCGTTTCCTCGTACAGGATTTCGCGTAGTGCCGGGTCGGTCATCACCTGCGCGCTGAACCGCGCGAACCACGTGGGACTCCCCAGGGAATCCAGGTGATCGGCCAGCGGACACACGAGGCACATCACCCAGTCCCGTGGGGTGGGTGAGGACGGGGTCCGGGCCACCATGTCCAGTCGCCGCCGCTCGATGTCGTCGGTGTGGCGCCGCACGATGGCGCGAACGAGGTGCACCTTGGTCCCGAAGTGATATCCCACAGCGGTGTTGTTCCCCTGACCGGCGGCTTCGCTGATCTGCCGGTTGGACACCGAAGCCACACCGTATTCGGCGAACAGGCGTTCGGCGGTGTCCAGGATGCGCCGGCGGGTGGCGTCGGACCGGTCGCTCCGGACCGTCCTCACTGACATGGCACGTGGCATGGCGCGATTGTCACCAACGCACGGGAACGGTACGCAAACCCCCCACGGCCAGGCCTTCGATGCGTTCCAGTTCGGTCGGCTCCACCGCGAGTTCGAGCGTGGGCAGGCGGCGGAGCAGAACGTCCAGAACGGCCTGCAGCTCGGTGCGGGCCAGGGCCTGGCCAAGACACGAATGCGCGCCGACCCCGAAGGCCAGGTGCGTGTTGGGGCTGCGGGAGAGATCCATCTCGGCGGCGTTGTCGAACGCGTTCTCGTCCCGGTTGGCGGCCGCCATGCTGCACACCACCGTGGTACCGCTGGGCACCCGGGTGCCGGAGAGTTCGATGTCCTCGCTGACGAAACGAGGCATGCCGAAACCGGGATTGGCGTCGAACCGCAGGGATTCCTCCACGGCCGTGCGGATCAGCGAGCGATCCTCCAACAGCTTCTCCCAGCGCCGCCGGTCGGCCAGCAGCATGCCGACCATCTTGCCGATCATGTTCGCGGTGGTCTCGTGCCCGGCGACGAGTAGCGCCTTGGCCGTGGCGACCAGTTCCGTGTCGGACATGGGGTCCTCGGACTCTTCGGTAATCAACGTGCTGAGCAGGTCGTCACCGGGAGCGGAACGCTTCGCGGTGACGTGCCCGCTCAGGTATTCGTTGAACTCCTCCTGCGCGGCGTCGATTTCGGACTGGCTGTACTTGGTGAGGTTGAGCAGCGTGTCCGACCAGTAGGCGAACCGGTCACGGTCGGAGTCGGGGACACCGAGCAGGTCGCAGATGACCCATACGGGCAAGGGGAAGCCGAGGCTCGCCTTGAGGTCCGCGGGATACCCCTGTTCCACCATCGTGTCGATGAGGCGGTCGGACATCTCCTCGATCCTGGGCCGCAGGGCGGCCATCCGCTTGGCGGTGAACCACCTGCCGAGCCGGCGACGCCAGCGCCGGTGCCCCTCACCGGTCTGGGGAAGGGTCGAGGCCATCGAGCTGTTGAACACACCACCCGACTCGTTGGCCGCGATCCGTGCGGCGCCCGACGACGTGTCGAGCTCTCGGGTGAAGCGTGGATCGGAAAGGACTTGGCGCACATCGTCGTAGCGGGTGACCAAGGTCGCCTCGTCGCCGCTGGGGAGCCGGACTCTCGCGACGGGACAGTTCCGACGCAGGTCGTCCCACTCCGCCGGCGGTTCGAGTGGGGCAGGGTTGGGGATCGGATAGTTCAATACGGATTCACCGTCTGCCACCGGGTGCGTCCTCTCCGTGCGACTGCGTTGTGCGGCAAGTCAATCGCACATTGTCTTGCTAAGTCAAGCGACTGACTTAATTTGCGCGTGGTGCCGGGTGCTGAGCTGGGAGCAGAGTTGGTCTCGGAGCTGGTGCCGGACGTCTTCCCGAGCGCACCGTGTCCGCGAGAGAACTCGCGTCCCGTGCCGTGGTCAGCCGAGACAGTGGCGCCGGGAGCGAACACACGGGACAGCGAGGGAAAGGCAGGGGTGTTCCGACGTTTCTTCGTCAACCGGTGGTCGACGGATCACCGTCCACGGCGGCCTGGAGCCGCGGTATCAGTTGGTCGAGGAGGTACGGCACACTCAACGCCGACACCTGGGAGAACGCGGTGCCGAAATCGCTGCTCTCCTCGACGATGACCTCGCGTTTCTCCTTCGCCGGGCGCAGCTTGCCGTACAGGGCGTCCTCCCACAGTTCCGCGCCGCCGTCGTCGGTGAGCCATACGACGACATCGGCGTCGAGGACATCCGCGTGCTCTTTGCTGATACCGGCCCCGAACCGGTCGCCGACCAGTTCGTCGAGTTCGGCGGGAAGGGTGAAGCCGAGATCGGTCAACAGCCGGGAGCGGGGATCGTCGCCTCCGTAGAGGAAGTAGCCCTCGTACAGGGTGGCGACCAAAGCGGTGGCGCCGTCGAACTCGGGGTGTTCGTCGCGGGCCTGTTCCAGTCGCCGATCGACATCGGCGACGATTCGACGGGCCTCGGCGGGTTTGCCGACGGCCGCGCCCACGGTCGTCGTGAGATCTCGCCACGGGATGCCGTAGTCCGGTTGGCCCGGTGGGGGAGCGATCGTCGGCGCGATCTGCGACAGGGTGTCGTAGTCGGCCCGGCTCAGTTCCGAGTACAGCCCGACGATGAGATCCGGTTGCAGTTCCGCGATCCGCTCGAACCGGATGCCGTTCTGATTGTCGAGCACCACCGGCTCCGGATCGTCGCCGAGGGCTTCTTGTGCCCAGGGTCCGATCGCGCCCGGGTAGTCGCCGAACCAGCGTGTGGTCGCGACCGGTGTCACGCCGAGAGCCAACAACGCGTCGTGGTCGGTGAATCCGACGCTGACCACGCGCTGCGGAGGGTCGGTGATGGTCGTGGAACCGAATCGGTGTTCGATGGTCACCGGCAGGGCGCCGGGTTCTGCCTCCACCGCCTGTTCGTTCGTGGAGTTCGGTGATTCACCGCTGGGAGAGCAACCGGTCAGTACCAGAGTCAGCACGGTGAGTACGGCGAGGACGGACCGGCGGTGGCGGCGGGGAAGGACCGACATATGTATAAGGTTTGCCTAACCAAACCTTCTCGGTCAAGGCTGAGAAGCAGGACATCGTCGTCACAGCTGACGGGCCTCGGACAGTCGGTGAGCCTGTTCGATGACCGCGAGCACCTCCACGGCATCGCGCGGATCGACGGGGACCTCGTCCTCACCCGCGATGGCGCGGGCGAGCACCCGGTAGAACTCGTCGTAGGAACCTCGGTCCGATTCCACCCGCCGGGCTTCGTCGGCGACACCGAGTACGCCCCATGCTTCCGAATGCTCGTGTCCGTAGCCGTCGTCGGTGGGCAACGCGCCCGCTCGCAGGGCGGTCTCCTGGGGATCGAACCCCCATTTGGTGTAGGCGGCCCGCGAGCCCAGCACGTGAAAGCGCGGACCCGGCAACGCGGCCAACGACGACATGAACAGCTGTGATCGAGTGCCGCTGCGGTGATTGAGGACCACGAGGGTGTCGTCGTCGGCCGCCAGACCGGGAGTGCGGCGAGCGGCATCCGCCCAGACGTGCTCGACCTCGCCGAACAACTGGATCGCCTGGTCGATCAGGTGAGTGCCGAGGTCGAACAGGATGCCGCCACCGTCGGCGATGGGAGTGTCGGCCTTCCAGCTGCGAGGCCCTCGTGGCTTCCACGTCTCGAACCGGGACTCGAACGTGTGCACCTGTCCCAGTCGTCCTTCCTCGACGAGCCTGCGGAGTGTGCGGAAGTCGCTGTCCCAACGGCGGTTGTGGAACACCGTGAGCAGCCGTCCCGCCCGGTCGGCGTGTTCGATGAGCGCGGAGGCCTGTGAGCTCGTGGGTGCGAACGGTTTGTCCACCACGACGTGCAGACCGGCGTCGAGGGCCCGCGACGCGAGTTCGACGTGCGTCTGCGGCGGGGTGCCGATGACCACCAAGTCGAGGTCGTCCGCACGGGCGAACAGTTCGTCGGCGCTGTCCACCACCGTGACGTCCGGATAGGTCGCGTGGGCCTGCGCGGCACGGTCGGCGTCGGAGGTGACCACCACGTCGAGCGAGTACGCGGGATCGCACGCCAGAAACGGTGCGTGGAACACTCTGCCGGACACCCCGAACCCGATCACGCCAGTGCGAATCAACCCGACCATTGCGGCTGCCTTTCTACTGTGGACCGTTGTCAGGGTAGTACCGGCGGGCGGCTTCGGCAGCTGCCCGGCCGGCTCCCGGGATCAGCCCGAGCTCAGGGCTTGCCGGGCCGGGAGACGGGAGATGTAGGCAGCGGGATCGATGAGGATCGTCCGCAGGGCGGAAAGGGCGGCACCTCGGACGGCGGCCTCGGCGCCCACGACCGACCGGCGCACTTCCACCGCCCGCCACGGTGTGCTGACCACCCGCCCCGTGAGTTCGGTGCGCAACGGCTCGACCAACCACGGGTGCAGGAGCGCGAAAGTCCCCCCTAGCACGATCGTGGATATGTCCAGCAGGTTGACCACACCGGACAGTGCTGTTCCCAGGACGCGCCCGGCGGAACGCACGGCCGTAAGAGCCGCGCGGTCGTGTTCGTCGAGCCGGTCGAGCAGCGTGTCCACGTCCTCGACGTGGGCGCGGTCGAGGATGGCGTCCTGTCCCGCGAGTCGTTCGAGACAGCCCCGTGCCCCGCAGGAGCACCGGGGGCCGCGTGGTTGTACGGGGAAGTGGCCGAGTTCGCCACCGAAGCCGTGTGTGCCGCGGAACAGCTCTCCATCGAGCACGATCCCTGCCCCGATGCCGATTTCGCCGGAGACGTACACGAAGCTGTCAAGCGCTGTGTCGGCACCGTGCCGCAGGGCGGAAAGCTCGGCGACGGCGGCGAGGTCGGCCTCGTTGCCGACGACCAGTTCCCCGAACGGCACGGGCACGCGACGGCTCAACTCGGAAGTGAGGTCGACGTCGTGCCAGCCGAGGTTCGGTGCCGTCCGCACCAGGCCGTTCGCCGCTTCCACCAGGCCTGGGACGGCGACGCCGATACCCCCGACGGTGATCCCGTTCCGTCGCGCCCGTTCCAGGGCGTCGTTCGCCTCCCGCTCCACCCGGGCGAGTACCTCGTCGACCGGTCGGCCACGGTTGTCGACCCGGCGCACCCGTTCGTCGCACACGTCGCCGGTCAAGTTGACCAGATAGGTGGTGATGTAGTCGACGGCGATCTCGACACCGAGCCCATGGGGGCCGTGTGGGGACAGGGACAGTGATGTGCCGCGCCGTCCCGGGCCCCTGCGGTGTTGGAGTCCTTCTTCGCGCACCAGGGAAGTGGTGACGAGACGGTCGACCAGGCTCGACACCGTGGCTTTGGTGAGTCCGGTGTGCGCGGCGACACCTGCCCGCGACACCCCGGGGAAGGCGGCGATGGTGCTCAGCACCAGGGCGCAGTTGTGGCGGCGGACGGTGTGTTGGTCCGCGGGGCCGGTCTCGGTCACGTCCCGATCGTAATCGTTCATCAGTTGAACCAAATTCTTGACTAGCACCCGGATCACTACATAAGTTCAGTGATCAAACTATTCCGTCGTGCGGGAGGACATCGTGGTCGGTAAACCCGTGGCAGAGGACAAGTTCAGTTTCGGCCTGTGGACCGTGGGATGGCGTGCGGCCGATCCGTTCGGTGACGCGACACGGCCCGAGCTCGACGCGGTCGAGGCGGTCCACAGGCTGGCGGAGCTGGGGGCGTGGGGAGTGACCTTCCACGACAACGACCTCGTTCCCTTCGGCAGCGACGACGATGAGCGAGAGAAACGGATCGGTCGGTTCCGTGCGGCGCTCGACGAGACCGGGCTCGTGGTGCCGATGGCCACCACCAACCTGTTCACCCACCCGGTGTTCAAGGACGGAGCGCTCACCAGCAACGACCGGGACATCCGCCGGTTCGCGCTGCGCAAGGTCATGCGCAACATGGACCTCGCGGCCGAGCTAGGGGCGACGACGTATGTGCTGTGGGGCGGCCGCGAGGGCAGTGAGACGGACGCGGCCAAGGACGTGCGTGCCGCGATGGACCGCTATCGGGAGGGCATCGACACGCTCGCGCAGTACGTCGTGGAGCAGGGGTGCGGGCTGAAGCTGGCCCTGGAGCCGAAGCCGAACGAGCCGCGCGGCGACATCCTGCTGCCCACCATCGGACACGCGCTGGCGTTCATCTCCACGCTGGAGCACCACGAGTTGGTGGGTGTCAACCCCGAGGTCGGGCACGAGCAGATGGCGGGCCTGAACTTCGTGCACGGCATCGGGCAGGCGTTGTGGCAGGGCAAGTTGTTCCACATCGACCTCAACGGCCAGCATGGACCCCGGTACGACCAGGACCTCGTGTTCGGGCACGGTGACGTGCTCTCGGCGTTCTTCTTGGTGGATCTGCTCGAACACGGTGGCTACGACGGCCCCCGGCACTTCGACTACAAGCCGCCGCGTACCGAGGACCTCGACGGCGTATGGGCCAGCGCGGAGGCCAACATGCGGTCGTATCTGCTGTTGCGAGAGCGAGCGAGGAAGTTCCGCGCCGATCCGCGGGTGCAGGAGGCGCTGGAGCGTTCACGCGTGCCGGAACTGGCGCAGCCGACGCTGGCTGAGGGGGAGACGGTGTCCGACCTCAAGGCCGACCGCACCGCGTTTGAGGACTTCGACGCCGAAGCGGCGGCCACTCGTGGCTACGCCTACGCCCAGCTGTCGCAACTGGCCTTCGAACATCTGCTGGGCGCGGCCTGACGACCCCGCCATCGTGTCCGCAGTCTGCGTAGCCGTGTCCGCAAGTTACGTAGCCGTGTCCGCAGACTGTGTGGATCCCCGTCGTGCCGCCGGGCAGCGCGATGGGGACATCACGAGTGGAGTGCGTCGGCGCCGAGTACCAACCGGACACAGTGGGCGGTGAGGCGGTCGAGGGGAACGTCCAGTGTGCCGTTGAGGTAGGCGATGAACACGTTGGCCAGCCCGCCCACCAAGGCGGTCGCCGTCATGGTGCGGTCCTGCTCGTCGACCCGGTCGGGCAGTTGCTCGCGTACCAGCTCGGCGAACATGGGCAGTCGTTGCGCGCCCAGGCGGCGCAGTGCCGGCTCGGCGAGCGGCGCCAGCAACAGCGCCCGTCCTTTGCGCGGGTCGTCGAGGATCAGGGTCACGAACACCGAGACTGCCGCCTCGGCACGGTCCCGGACGCCCCCACCCGCGAGGTCGACGGCGTCGACAAGCACTTGGTGGGCGAGGGCCGCGACGTGGTCGTACACGGCGACGACGAATTCGTCGCGATCGGTGAAGCTCTCGTAGAAGTAGCGTTCGGTCAGTTTCGCCTGTCGGCACACCGCGCGCACGCTCACGGCGGAGGGGCCCGATGTGCCGAGCAGCTCCAGGCCCGCTTCGAGCAACTGCCGTCGACGTGTGGCCCGGCGGTCGGACAGTGTGGTGCCCGCCCAAGTGCGATTCGTACCCGTCATGGTCCGTTCCCATGATTGACTATGGCTGTTGTCAATTTGGCCGATTCTAGTCACGGGTACCCCGCTTCCCGTGTCGCCAGGGCGCCGTCGAATACGCCGTCGAGTGTGGAAGCGCTCCGTCCGTCCGTTCGGTCGGCGCAGGCGGACCGGTTGGTTACGGCGATGTCGTTATGAACGGTGTCTTCGGGCATCGTCAGGACACCGATTCCCACCTCGCGCAGCTCGCCCGGACCCGAGGCGGTCGGTTTGCCACGTTCGACCAAAGACTCGCTCGGCTCCATACCGACATAGCGGACCTTTTGCCGACGGTTCCCATTCAACCGACTCATTGATTGACTCATTGATGCGGCCCGGCGACGGGACGACGCCACCGGATGCGACCATTGCCGGAATTCGATCACTGTCGTCGGGAGGGTCATGTCCGTACTCGGCACCCGAACCCGTCTGGGGTATTCGTTAGGTTCTTTCGTCACCGGGGCGTTCGGCACCGTGCCGGGTCTGCTTCTGTTGCCTTACCTGACCGACACGTTGGCCGTTCCGGCGGCGGCCGCCGGGGCCATCGTGCTGCTGCCCAAGGCGTGGGACGTCGTGTTCAACCCGGTGGCGGGTCGATTGTCCGACGCGGACCTGGTGCGGCGTGGTAGCCGGGTGCGGTCGCTCGTGCTCGGAGGTCTCGCGCTCGCGGTCACTTTCGCCGCTCTGTTCGCCCATCCCGGGTTCGGTGGTGTCGGTGCCGACTCCGCGTACGTCGTGGCGGTGTTCTTCCTGTGCGCCACCGCGTTCGCGTTCTTCCAGGTGCCGTTCAACGCGTTGCCCGCCGAACTCACCGACGGCTACCACGAGCGGACCCGGTTGACGACGTGGCGCATCGCCGTGTTGGCGCTGGCCATCCTGACCTCCGGTGCGGTGGCCCCTGCCATCGCGAACGGGGTCGGTGGTGTGGGTGGCTACCGCATCATGGGCCTGTTTGTGGCCGCGCTCATCGTGTTGGGCACGGTTGCGGTGGTCGTGGGCATCCG
The DNA here is from genome assembly GCF_027317685.1 of Saccharomonospora sp. Classification (NCBI taxonomy): domain Bacteria; kingdom Bacillati; phylum Actinomycetota; class Actinomycetes; order Pseudonocardiales; family Pseudonocardiaceae; genus Saccharomonospora; species Saccharomonospora sp. Next base: position 13,561 of record NZ_DAHVQP010000133.1, on the reverse strand, counting down.
CGGGGCGCGAGTCGGTCGGCCCAAACAGCCCACGCCCACGTGGCGGGAATTGCTGTCCACGATGCGAAGGTGGCGTTCGTTCCGGCTGTTGCTCGGCGTGTACTTCGTGCAGGCACTCGGTGTGGCCACCTTGCTTGCGGCAGTCAGCTACGTCGCTCGCTACGTGCTGGGAGACGCCGATCTCCAGCCGCTGTTGTTCGCCGGGTTCGTCGGGCCCGCCTTGCTGGTGATGCCGTTGTGGGACCGCGTGGGACGTTCGGGCGGGAAGCTGACCGGGTTCCGGGTCGCGACGGTGGCGCTCGCGGCGGCGTTGTTCGGTCTGGCGTTCGCGCGGATGTTGCCGACCGCACCGGTGTTCGTCCTCGTCGCGCTCGCGGGGGTGGGGTATGCGGGTATCCAGGTGTTCCCGTTGGCGCTCCTACCGGATCTGATCACCGAGGAGGAACACCGTACGGGCGAGGCCAGGGCCGGGGTCACGGCGGGGGTGTGGACGGCGGCCGAGGCGTTGGGCCTCGCACTGGGGCCGAGCTTGTTCGGGCTGGTGCTGTCGTTCGGCGGCTACGTGTCCAGTACCGACGCGGCGGCCGCGCAGCCGGAGAGCGCCGTTTCGGCCATCACGTTCGGTTTTTCGGTCGTGCCCGCTATGTTGGTGCTCCTCGGCCTGCCACTGTTGCGGCGCACGTTCTTCGGTTCCGAGCGTGGACGTGGCGGTGGACATGGAGAAGGCGCGACGAGTGCCGGGAACGGTGATGACGGTGGGGACGAGGAGGGCACCGAGCAGGTGGTGGGTGCATGAGTGTCGAGGACATCCTGGCCCGGATCCGCGCGTTGCGCACTGACGACGCCCCCACCCACGGCGGTCGTACGCTCGCCTACGTCTACGACAGCGGCCTCGCCGAGCTGGACGAACTGGGGGCGCGGGCGCACGCGTTGGCCTCGTCGGCGAACGCGCTCGACCCCACCACGTTTCCCGGCCTGTTGCGGATGGAGAACGACCTCGTAGCCAAGGCCGCCGCGTTGCTCGGCGGAACCGGTGAGACGGTCGGCACCGTCACCTCGGGTGGTACCGAGTCGTGTCTGTTGGCCGTGCTCGCGGCCAGGCAGAGCCGCCCGGACGTCGTCGACCCGGCGTTGGTCGTGCCCACCACCGTGCACGCGGCGTTTCGCAAGGCCGCGCACTACTTCGGATTGCGGCTCATGGAGGTGGAGGTCGACCCGGCCACCTTTCGGGCCGATGCCGCCGCGATGGCGTCGGCGATCGACGACGACACGGTGTTGGTGGTGGCCAGCGCGCCCTCGTACGCGCACGGGGTGGTCGACCCGATCCCCGAGATCGCGGCCGCGGCCGCCGCGCGGGGAGTGCGGGTGCACGTCGATGCCTGTATCGGCGGTTGGGTACTGCCGTACCTGCGCAGGCTCGGGGTCGAGGGGGCAGCCTTCGACTTCTCGGTCGAGGGTGTCACGAGTGTCTCGGTGGACCTGCACAAGTACGCCTATTGCCCCAAGGGCACGTCGGTGTTGTTGTTCGCGAACGCCGAAGCCCGCCACGGACACTATTTCGGTTGTGCCGACTGGCCCGGCTACACGATGTTGAACACCACGCTGCAGTCCACCCGTTCGGGTGGTCCGCTCGCCGCGGCGTGGGCTGTCGTGACACACCTCGGTGACGACGGCTACCTGAGACTGGCCCGGGACACGCTCTTCGCCGTGCGGGAGATCCGACGAGGTGTGGAATCGGTCGAGGACTTGCGCGTTCTCGGTGAGCCCGAGTCCACGTTGTTGTCCGTGGCCACCCGGGGCGCGCCCGAGGAGGTCGGTTTCGACTTGTTCACCGTGGCCGACGAGATGCGTGACCGAGGTTGGTACGTGCAGCCGCAGTTCGCGCACGGGCACTCGCCGGTGAACCTGCACCTGACCGTGACGGCCGCCAACCGGGGGTCGGAGGGGGAGTTCGTCGCTGACCTGGGTGACTCGGTGCGGGCGGCTCGTGAGGCGGGACCCGTGTCCGTGGACCCGGCACTGCGGGAGCTGCTCCTTACCCTCGACCCCGACAGGCTCACTTCGGAGCAGTTCGCCGACCTACTCGCGGGAGCCGGGTTGGCGTCGGAGGAGGAGACGGGCACCGGCTTGCCGCGTCGTATGGCGCCGATCAACGCGCTGCTCGACGCCGCGCCCGCCCGGTTGCGTGAACGCGTGTTGTTGGAGTTCCTCGGTCTGCTCTACCGGCCGACCCCGTCGCCGTGACCGGAGCCGGGGAAGCCCGTCGGACGGCCGGTTCGGTGTCCGAGTGGCAGGCTGAGGACATGACCGAGAGCGCCTCACAGGAACCCGACCCGGAACTGCTCGAACTGTGGGCGCGAGTGTTCGAATTCGCCAGGCAGGGACAGACCGAGACACTCGCCGCCTACGTCGATGCGGGCATCCCCGCCAACCTGACCAACGACAAGGGTGACACGTTGGTGATGCTGGCGGCCTATCACGGCCATGCCGACACCGTGCGGTCTCTGTTGGAACGTGGTGCGGACCCGAACCGGCTCAACGACCGCGGTCAGAGCCCGGTAGCCGGGGCCGTGTTCAAGGACGAGCCCGAGGTCGTGAAGGTGTTGCTCGACGGCGGTGCGGACCCCGAACTCGGACAGCCGTCGGCCCTGGACACGGCGCGCATGTTCGGCAACGAAGAGATGCTCACCCTTCTGCGTCCCGGTGGCTGAGACGGCGGCACGGTCGAACTGAGACCCCGGCCACTGCGGTCACCGCCGTCACCGGCAGGGCGACATGCTGAACGGCATGCCGCAGGACCAGCATTATCTGGCAGGCCTTCAGCTGGCAGGACGCAGAGTCGTCGTCGTGGGCGGGGGCACCGTCGCGCAACGACGTCTGCCTCGTCTGCTCTCCGCGGGGGCGGCGGTGGAGCTCGTCGCTCCCCACACGACACCCTCGGTGCAGGCGCTGGCCGATTCGGGAGAACTGGTCTGGCATCCGAGGCTGTACCGCGCTGGAGATCTCGACGGAGCGTGGTACGTCCTGGCGTGCACCGACGACGCGAGCGTCAACGCCGCTGTCTGCGCCGACGCCGAGCGCGCCAGGATCTTCTGTGTTCGGGCTGACGCGGGAGCGCGTGGCACCGCGGTCACCCCGGCCACGGGGTATCACGACGGTTTGCTGGTCGGAGTGCTCTCCGGAGGGGTTCCGCGTCGTTCTGCGGCGGTGCGCGACGCTGTGCTCGACGCCCTGAGTTCGGGCTCGGTGTCCGACGTGGGCGCGGACAAGCCCACCGTCGAAGGCGTGGCGCTCGTCGGCGGTGGCCCCGGCGACCCGGAACTCATCACCGTGCGTGGCCGCCGCCTACTCGCCCGCGCCGACGTCGTGGTGGTCGACCGGCTCGCGCCTCGGGAGCTGCTCGACGAACTCGCCGACCACGTCGAGGTCATCGACGCGGCGAAGATCCCGTACGGCCGGGCCGCCGCGCAGGAGGCCATCAACAGCGCGTTGGTCGAGCACGCCCGCGCGGGCCGGTTCGTGGTGCGACTCAAGGGCGGTGATCCGTACCTCTTCGGTCGAGGGTTCGAGGAGGTGCTGGCCTGCGCGGAGGCAGGTGTGCCCGTCACGGTGGTCCCGGGGGTGACCAGTGCTTTCTCCGTTCCCGCGGCGGCGGAGGTGCCGGTGACCCACCGTGGTGTGGCACACGAGGTCGTCGTCGTCTCGGGGCACGTCCCGCCGGGCGACGAACGGTCGCTCGTGGACTGGGAGGCGCTCGGCAGGCTCCGGGGCACCGTGGTGCTGCTGATGGGTGTGGAGCACATCGGACTGTTCGCCGACACGCTGATCGAGGCGGGCCGCCCGGGCGACACGCCGGTCGCTGTGATCCAGGAGGGCACTCTGCGCACCCAGCGGGTGGTACGTGCGCCGTTGGCCGACATCGCCGACGCAGCGGCCGACGCCGGCATACGCCCGCCGGCCGTCACCGTGATCGGACCGGTCGCCGGACTCGCCGAGCGGACCGCCGCCACGCGCGGGTGAACGCGACGTCGCTCTCAGTCTCCGACGACACTGTCCTCTCGGGCCCGTTGTGGGCGAGGATGACACTCATGAGTGGCAGCGAAACGAACACCGACCCCGAGAACACCTCGTCGAACGAACTCGTGGCCCTACGCGTGGAACGCGCCGAAGGCGTCGCCGAGGTGACTTTGCTCGGTCCGGGCAAAGGCAACGCGATGGGGCCGGATTTCTGGCGGGAACTGCCGATCGTGTTCGGCGAACTCGACCGTGATCCCGACGTCAGGGCGATCGTGCTCACGGGTAGCGGCAAGCACTTCTCCTACGGCCTCGACCTGCCCGCGATGCTGCCGTCGTGGGGCGAGTACCTGACTGGTGACGCGCTGGCCCGCCCACGTAGGGAATTCCTCGACGAGGTCCGCCGCATGCAGGACGCGATCAACGCCGTGGCCAGGACGCGTAAGCCGGTGATCGCCGCCGTGTCCGGATGGTGCATCGGGGGAGGGGTCGACCTGATCTCGGCTGCCGATATCCGGCTGGCCAGCACCGACGCGAAGTTCAGTGTGCGCGAGGTGCGGGTGGCCATCGTCGCCGACATGGGCAGTCTGCAGCGTCTCGCCTCGATCATCGGTGAGGGACATCTGCGCGAACTCGCTTTCACCGGACGCGACATCGACGCCGCGCGCGCCGAGAAGATCGGCCTCGTCAACGACGTCCACCCCGACCGTGACGCCACTCTGGAGGCGGCGCGACGCATGGCCCGCGACATCGCGGCGAATCCACCCCTGGTGGTGCAGGGCGTGAAGGACGTACTCTCCGTCAACACCGAGCAGCAGGTCGAGGCCGGGTTGAGGTACGTCGCGACGTGGAACGCGGCGTTCCTGCCCAGCCACGACCTGAACGAGGCGGTGCAAGCATTCCTGCAGCGTCGTGACCCCGAGTTCCGGGGCGAGTGAGGAGGCGGAAGTGAACGTAGGGACTGGCGGTGTCGGCGTCGACGCCACCAGCGGTTCCACGGAGGCGTACCGGCGATTCCGGGAAGCCCGGGATCTGTTGCTGGAACACCGGGAGGACTACCGGACGGCTCGCGCGAAGTTCACGTGGCCGAAGTTCACCGAGTTCAACTGGGCGCTCGACTGGTTCGACCGGATCGCCGCGGAGGAACACAACGCCGAGCGGCCCGCCCTGTGGATCATCGAGGAGGACGGTTCGGAGAACCGTTGGACGTTCCCCGAGCTGTCGCGCCGCTCGAACCAGGTGGCGAACTGGTTGCGCGAGCACGGCGTGCGACGTGGCGATCGGCTGATCCTGATGCTCGGCAACCAGGTGGAGCTGTGGGAGACGATCCTCGCCTGTTGCAAGCTCGGGGCGGTGCTCATCCCGGCGTCCACTCTGCTCGGCTCAGCGGATCTGCGGGATCGTGTCGAACGCGGCCGGGCGAGCCATGTCGTGGTGCGGGACGTCGACGTCGAGAAGTTCGCCGACGTCCCGGGGGAGTACACGCGCATCGCGGTGGGTGAGCGCTTAACCGGTTGGGAGTCGTTCGCCGACGCCTACTCGGCCGAGGCGACGTTCACTCCGGACGGGCCCACCCGTGCCGACGATCCGTTGTTGCTGTACTTCACCTCCGGCACCACGGCCCGGCCGAAGCTGGTGCAGCACACTCACGTGTCGTACCCCGTCGGTCACCTGTCCACGATGTACTGGATCGGGCTCGAACCGGGCGACGTGCACCTCAACATCTCCTCGCCCGGTTGGGCCAAACACGCGTGGAGCAACGTCTTCGCGCCGTGGAACGCCGAGGCCACGGTGTTTCTGTACAACTACTCGCGATTCGATCCGGTCGCGCTGATGGGTCAGCTCGACCGGTGTGGGATCACGAGTTTCTGCGCCCCGCCCACGGTGTGGCGCATGCTCATCCAGGCCGATCTGACCACGTTGCGCACTCCACCGCGCAAGGTCGTCGGAGCGGGCGAACCGCTGAACCCGGAGGTCATCGAGCAGGTACGCAAGGCGTGGGGGGTGACGATCCGCGACGGATTCGGTCAGACCGAGAGCAGCGTGCAGATCGCCAACACCCCGGGCCAGCCCCTCAAGCCCGGTTCCATGGGGCGGGCTCTGCCCGGATTCACGGTCACACTGCTCGACCCGGTCACGGGCCGGCCGTCCAGTGAGGGGGAGATCTGCCTCGATCTCTCGTCCTGCCCCGTGGGACTCATGACGGGCTACGAGGGCGACGACGAGCGCACCGAGGAGGCGTTCGCGGGCGGTTACTACCACACCGGTGACGTCGGCAGTGTCGACGACGACGGCTACATCACCTACGTGGGCCGCATGGATGACGTGTTCAAGGCCTCCGACTACCGGATCTCGCCGTTCGAGCTGGAAAGCGTCCTACTCGAACACGAGGCCGTGGCCGAGGCCGCCGTCGTCCCCGCGCCCGATCCCATCCGACTCGCCGTGCCCAAGGCGTACGTGGTGCTCGCGAACGGGTACGAGCCCACCGCGGCGACGGCCGAGGACATCCTCGCGTTCTGCCGCAAGCACCTCGCCCCGTACAAGAGGATCCGCCGACTTCAGTTCGCCGACCTGCCGAAAACCATTTCCGGCAAGATCCGCAGGGTCGAGTTGCGAAACGAGGAGAACGCCCAGGACGGTGCGCGTGTCGAGGGCGAGTTCCGGGAGGAGGACTTCCCCTCACTGAAGTCCTGACGGCGGCTTCTGCGTGATCGAAGTTCCGGACGGAAAACCGGCGATACGGCGGCGCGGTTCGCCAACGAATCGGTAACGAATCGCGTCACCGTGTCGATGGGGTATGTGATCCGGATCTCGCGGGAAAGTGTGAGGCCGGGCTCACAAGGCTATCCCTCCAGGGGCCGGAACCGAGCGAACGCGGGGCGCGATGAGTAGTACCGAGCACGACAGTCGAACCGAGGCTTTGTCCGTCACGCCCGTCACGCCCGTGGCGCCCGTGACGGAAGCCGTGTCGCCGACCTCTCCGGTGTCTTCGGTGTCTTCGGTGGCTCCGACGGACCCGACGAATCTGACGAACCCGGTGTCTTCGGGGGACATCCCGCCGGCGCCGCCCACGACACCCTGCACCGTCGTGTGGAGCCGAGGCAGGGCGTACGTCCTGGAAAGCGGTTCGGGGCGACCACGGTGGATGGGCACGGACAGCCACGGCCGTCCCCGGGAGCTGACGGGCGAAGAACTCCGGAGACAGGGCTGGAGCTATCGGCGCTCCTCCTGATCGGAGCGGCCGGTTCTCTCGATACGGTGAGCGGGTGACGAAAGCCCGCTCGGCCGAGACCTCCGACGGTGACCTGTCGTTGGCGCGCCAACTCATGACCGTGCCGAACCTGCTGTCGATCCTGCGGCTCGCAGGTGTCCCGGTGTTCCTGTGGTTGCTGCTCGGTCCGCAGGAAGACGGTTGGGCGTTCGCGCTGCTCGTCTTCAGCGGCGTCACGGACTGGCTCGACGGCAAACTCGCCAGGCTGCTCAATCAGACGACGAAGCTCGGACAGACGCTCGATCCGGCGGCGGATCGGCTCTACCTCGCGGCTGCGTTGCTAGCCTTCCTGCTGCGGGACATCGTGCCGTGGTGGATCGTGGCCGTACTGGTCGGCCGTGAGCTCGTGGTGGGAGCGGGATTGCTGGTGCTGCGCCGCTACGGTTTCGCCCCTCCCGAGGTGCTCTACGTGGGCAAGGCGGCGACGTTCACCCTCATGTACGCACTGCCTCTCATGCTGGTCGCGGAGGGCATGTCGACATTCGCCGAGATCGCTCGCCCGTTCGCCTACGCCTTCACGGTGTGGGGCGCGGTGCTCTACCTGTGGTCCGGTGCTTTGTACGTGTGGCAGATCGTCAGGGCCGTGACTCGAAGTTCCACGGAGCGCGCCGCCTGACCGTGCGTGTGTTCGGTTCGCCCCAGGCATTGTGCTGGGGACCACGTAGGGCGGATCATGGTGGCGAGGGTGAAAGGAGCGTCACGTGCCGGCTTCCGAGAGTTACGCCCGACGGGTACCTCGGTGCCGAGGTGTCCCGGTGTGTGATCAACAATTGATCCGGGAGCCCCGGCGTTACGGACGGCTCCGGCACGGTACGTTGACTGCACCACGTTCACAATGACGAATACTTCAGTGCGTAAGGAGAGCTTGCGGTGAGCACGAACGACGGGCCCGGCGTTCCCCCGGAGCAGTCTCCGGAGCGGACCTCCGTTTTCCGGGCCGACTTTCTGTCGGAGGCAGAGGGCCGGGAGGCGCCCGCGGTGGAGCCGCAGGACGCCGGCGTCGACGCATTGCCGGCGGGTTCCGCACTGCTGGTGGTCAAGAGGGGGCCGAACGCGGGCTCTCGATTCCTGCTCGACCGTGACACGACGAGCGCGGGCCGCCACCCGGACAGTGACATCTTCCTCGACGACGTCACCGTGTCCCGTCGTCACGCCGAGTTCCGGCGTGAGGGCGGCGAGTTCGTGGTGATCGACGTGGGCAGCCTCAACGGCACCTATGTGAACCGCGAGCCGGTTGATCAAGCCATTCTGAGTGGCGGCGACGAGGTGCAGATCGGCAAGTTCCGCCTCGTTTTCCTGACCGGTCCCGGGTACGGGGGTCAGGGGGTACGGTGACGGCTGCCGGGCGGCCACAGCGCGAGGGATTGAGTATCGGGGCCGTGCTGGCACAGCTACGCCCCGACTTCCCCGACGTGACGATCTCCAAGATCCGCTTTCTCGAATCCGAGGGGCTCGTCCGGCCTGCCCGCACACCGTCCGGTTACCGACAGTTCGGTCCTGCCGATGTCGAGCGGCTCCGGTTCGTCCTCTCGGCGCAGCGGGACCACTATCTGCCGCTCAAAGTCATCAAAAAACAGCTCGATGCGGCCGATCGCGGAGGTGGCAACGGCGGGGACGGCACGGTCCCGGCCGTTCCCCGACCGCCGCGCAAACTGGTGGCGATCGAGTCCTCTACCGAGGACGGCTCGATGGCGGGGTTACCCGGGCCCGCGGAGTTCGTGCCCGACCCCGAGTCCGAGGCTCGGGTCACGGAGGACGACCTGCTCCGCGAGTCGGGGATCGACGAGCCCATGCTGAACGAGTTGCGCCAGTACGGTCTCGTGAAGCCGACCGCGGCGGGATTCTACGACACCGATGCGGTGCGTATCGCCCGCACCGTGAGGAAGATGAGCGACTACGGGATCGAACCTCGCCATCTGAGGGCCTTCCGCGCGTCGGCGGACCGCGAGGTCGGGCTTGTGGAGCAGATCATCGCCCCGGTGTATCGACAGCGGGGCGCCGACGCCAAGGCGAGGGCCGACGAACTCGGGAGAGAGTTGGCGGCTTTGTCGGTCACTTTGCACACGTTGCTCGTCAAAACTGGGATTCGTGGGGTGACCGGCGGGTAGACTCGGACGAGTGACGGACCGAGTGACGAGCACCTGCCGACATGTCGTGTCGTCGGCGCTTCAAGTCGACGGGTCAACCGGCCCCTCGAATGTCGTACCGTAGATGGATGGTTCGCGAAGAGCCGTAAGGGACAATAAGTTTTCGCGACGAGCACAGCGCCCGAACGAGGGGTAGCGTCGAGTAAAGTCGATGCTGAGTCCTCGTGACAGCGTTGCGGCCCGCGCGCAGGAGAGGGAGGCGAAGCCCGATGAGCGAGATGCGCGTCGTCGGCGTCCGGGTCGAGTTGCCCGCGAATCAGCCAATCTTGCTGCTGCGGGAAACCGACGGTGAGAGGTACCTGCCGATCTGGATCGGCTCTGTGGAGGCGACAGCCATCGCACTGGAGCAGCAAGGCGTTCGACCGGCTCGGCCGTTGACCCATGATCTGCTCAAGGACATCATCGGCGCGTTGGGCCGGGAGCTTCAACAGGTCGTCATCACCGACTTGAGCGAAGGCACGTTCTTCGCGGAGCTGGTGTTCGACGGTGACGTCCGAGTTTCGGCGCGGCCGAGCGACTCGGTGGCTCTCGCGCTGCGGGCAGGGGTGCCCATCCATGCCGAGGACTCGGTGTTGGAAGAGGCTGGGCTGATCATCCCCGACGAGCAGGAGGACGAAGTCGAGAAGTTTCGGGAGTTCCTCGACTCCGTCTCCCCGGAGGATTTCAGGGGCGCCGACACCTGATCGATGACACCTGACCGATGTCGTCAGGTGTCGTCAGACCGCACCGGTGGCTCGGGTGAACAGCCTGATGATCTCGTCGGCGTAGTGCTGCAAGTCTAGGTTCGGGTCATCAGCCAGCTGCTGGGCCAATTCCTCCAATGCGTGCTGAATCGTTCGAGCCATGATCTCGGCATCGAAGTCCGCGAACCGTCCTTCTCGCTGTCCTTGTGTGAGTTGCCGCGTGAGGCGTCCGAGGCGCAGGTCGTGGGCGACTAGCTCGAACATCGGCGAGCCGTCTTCATTTCCGGCGTGGGTTGCGATCTCCGCAAGCGCTCGTCCGTGCCGCGGGTGCGTAGCGAGGTAGGAGATCTCCGCCCGGAGGAAGGACTGCAGCAAGGCGGCCCTGTCTTCGGTGGGTTCCGTTCGCTCATCGACGAATCGGTCGTGGTGGTCGATGAGCGCCATGAGGGTAACCATGATCAGTTCGCTCTTGCTCTCGAAGTGATACGAGATCATGCGGGTGCTGCTGAGTCCCGCCTTGTCGATGATGCGGGCGAAGGAAGTCCGGCTGTAGCCCAGTTCCGCGATGACGTCGATCGTCGCGTCGATGATCTGTGCCCGGCGTGCTGCTTCCGTAGGGGTGAGTCCGGCGCCCGCGGCGAAATCGTCATTTACTTGCGTGGGTAAACTTTAACTAGATCGAGTAAAACGGTCCAGTCCGATGCTCGTCAACCTGGGGAGCTCTCTGTCCGCGCGTCGCGTTGACCGGTCCGGCGGACAGGCTTACCGTCAAAAGGACGTGAATCGCTCCAATGTGATTACGCTGGTAAAGCGGTTCCCGGTGACGGGATTGTCGTAATCAGTCGGTTCCGCTCCGGAACCGGTGGTCTTGTTTCGCTGCCGGCGTCACGCCGGGCGAGAGGAGGCATGGTGGTCGACGAGGGGCCGATGAGGGCTGTCGGTGGTGAGCAAGGGGAGTTGTTCCCCGATTCCTCGCTGCCTGACGAACTGGTTGGCTACCGTGGTCCTGCTGCCTGCCAGATCGCCGGGATCACCTACCGGCAGCTGGATTATTGGGCGCGTACCAAACTGGTAGCTCCCAGTATTCGCGCTGCCCATGGTTCAGGTTCTCAGCGGTTGTATTCGTTCAAGGACCTTCTGGTTCTCAAGATTGTGAAGCGGCTCCTCGATACCGGGGTGTCACTACAGAACATTCGCGTGGCTGTCGAACACCTCCGAGCTCGCGGGGTGCGTGATCTCGCGCGGGTGACACTGTTCTCGGACGGGGCAACGGTGTATGAGTGCACATCCCCGGAGGAGATCGTTGATCTGCTCCAGGGCGGGCAGGGCGTGTTCGGTATCGCTGTGAGTAACGCCATGCAGGAAATCAGCGGCACTCTCCACGAATTCCCGGCCGAACGCGCTGACGGCGCTCAGATCGAGTCCAGTGTTCCGGACGAGCTCTCCGAACGCCGGAAAACACGTCGCACTGGCTGAGTGGTCGATATCCCTTGTCGCGGGAAGCGGCGTCAGTCGTGAGCCTCGCGGGCCGGTGTCAGTCCGGCCTTACGGAACTGATCCTGCTGTTCGGGTTTGAGTAGATACTTCTGAAATGACTGGGCTGCATGTTGCTGGGTGCCGTCCACGTCGTCACCTGAGATGACGAGGAACGGGTAGTTGTCGTGAGGTCCGGAGGCGAGGGGCAGCCCGGAGGAGCCCACGAGATCGGGGCGGTTCTGTGCGAGTTTGTCGAGCCATTGCGTGGAATCGGGCAGCCATGCCGTCGGTGAACCACCGATCGTGGTGGGCTCCGCCTTCCCTGTGAGAACGGCGTAGACGTCGTCCGGTGAAGCCGTGTGGACGTCGACGTGGACGCAGTGTTCACGGACGACGGTGCGAGCGTGGTTCCAGCGAGAGGCAGCGGTCGTCACCGGCTTCTCCAGCGCGGGATCGACGGTGACCCGGATAGTGGTGTCGCCTTGTTTGCAGTCAGCCGCCTGCGCGGCGGCTCGGCTTTCCAAGACGCCGTCGGCCCAGTTCCAACCGAACCATCCTGCGACGAGCAGGCCGAGCAGGATCACACAGGCGATCGGCCATGCCGCGATGCCCCGACGCTTGCCGATCGCCCGGTGGGTGCCGGTGTTGGCCGCAGAGGTCGTGGTGCCGGTGACGTAGTGTCGCCCGACGCGATGACGGCCTCTGTGTCGTCGACCCATCGCGCATGTCCCCCCGTTAGCTACTCTTCGTGGAAGATATCAAAACGTGATCACTCTATCAGGGGAGAGTTGTGATCGTGCTGTGATCTCGACGAGAAGTGTCGCTACTTCACGCGATCGTGGAGCTCCAGCAGTATGCGGCAATGCTGGATGAGTCTTTCCCGCAGGGGCGCGGCACGCTGTGAGAACTCCGTCTGCTTTCGCATGTAGGCGGCGCGACCCTCGGCTGTTTCGACGGGCACGGGGGAGTAGCCGTACTCCGACAGGTCGTACGGACTGGCTCGCATGTCCAGTTCCCGGATGTCGGCGGCGAGCTCGAAGCAGTCACCGAGCAGCTCCGACGGTACGAACGGACCGAGCTTGTACGCGGCCTTGTACAGATCCAAACGGCTGCAACCTACAGCGGCACCGCTGGGAAGCGGAGCAGGCCGGAACGCCGGCCTAGGGGCGTACCGGTCACGCGCGGCCACGTCGGGATGGCGTCAGCCGTCCGAGCGTGCAACGGGTGCCCCTCGGGTGAGAGCAGTCGAGGAGAGGAAGCGTCGTGAAGTTGAAGCGTCGAGAAGGCGACATTTTCGGGTACACGTCCTACTTCGTGTATGACGACGGCCAACTAGTCGGCCTGGTTGGCAATGTCCGGCCGTGGCGCGACGGCCGTTTCGGTCGGCGACGCTGGTGGGCTTGCGAGCGTCGCGAGGGTGACAGGTTCGCCCGTTGGGACTCGGGTGACGTGTTCACCACTCGTAAGGCTGCTGTGACTGCGCTAAGCAATCGGCTAGGCGAGTAGCTGCAACCGAGGCACCCGGTCCTAGTGGTGGGCCGGGTGCTTCCGTTTTCAACGGCTTAGCTTTGGTAGTCGACACAGCTTGTGATTACCGTCTCATTTGGTCGACTTCTTACTAGCGGCTGTGAATATGAAGAGTATTCATGTTTGTGTAAGCGAATGAGAACTAAGGCTAAGGGCTAAGCCCTAAGCGCAAACACAAGCCGTGAGCCGGGAGCGCACAGCGGAAACCCGTTCGGGACTGCCTAGCTAGGGGTGCGGCAGCGGCGGCATACAGAACACCTAGCCAACGTCGATCACTACTCGGTGGCCGAGACGGCAGGCCGTAAGAGCATGTCTCATTTCGCGAGTTTCTTGAAGCAGGTGAGGGCTGCGGCGAGAGTGAGGAAGGCGCAGAAGTGGTTGGCGTAGCGCTCGTAGCGTATGGTCAATCGTCGGTATCCGAACAGCCACGCGATACATCGTTC
>NZ_DAHVQP010000120.1:0-67483 GCF_027317685.1 Saccharomonospora sp. | reverse complement strand
CCGTGCGAAAGTCCCGGCGTCGCTTGCCTTGACGTCCGGGTCGACGGTCGAGCGGGTTTTGAACTTTCCAGTATGCAGCGCCTCGTCGCGCTCTAGCGAAACTACGACGTCACCATAGGTGTCCCAACCGTGCTCAGCGAGGTGCTCCGAGACTGCTTCGGCGAGCATGCGGGTGACCCGCGGCCCGTCCGCTGCCATCCGGTCGTAATCCTCGGCTCCCAACGACACGATGTAGTGGTTGGGTGCGAGCTTGCGCCCGCCCGCGAGGTCCCGGACGTTGTCCTCACACTCTCGCTCCAGTTCCAACGCCACTTCTTGTGTGACGACGTTGCCACCGAATATTCGTGCGAAGGCACTGCCCACGAGGCTTTCGAGGCGCCGATCGAAGCGCTGAACGCGTCCCATCGGGAACACCTCCTTCCACGTGTGCCTTCGAGGCGATCGTATCGGGTTTTGACGGTGTAACACGGGCCCCCGGGAAACCCGCTCGGTTGTGCTTGCTATAGTGTTGTCACTGTCAAAAGTTGCTCGGGCGAGTGGCGGAATGGCAGACGCGCACGGTTCAGGTCCGTGTGTCCGCAAGGACGTGAGGGTTCAACTCCCTCCTCGCCCACTCTACGACGAACCGCCGTCGGGAATGGTTCCCGGCGGCGGTTTTTTGTGTCAGTCGGTCGTCGTCCCGGTCGTCATGGTCTTGCGGGACGGACGTCGGGTGGTGTGGCGAAAGCGTTCGGTCGGCGGTTGACCCCTGCCCGTCTCGCCTGTAGCGGCTGCGGGTCGGCTGACCTGGTCGTCGGGTCGGGGCTTGGCACCATCCCGGGCCGAAGGAACTGGAAAGCTAACCGCTGAACGCGTTCCCGGTGAGATGCTCCGACGGGCCCGCTGCGTTCGACGAATCCGCCGTGCTCGTCATGTCCGTCATGCCCATGGCCGCGCGGTGACGGGTCACACAGCGCTGATCGGCCCGCCGGTCGGTCTTGCCGACATCGCCGTCGTCGGTGTCGTCGCTGTCATCGCCCGTGTCGCCGAAAGCGCGGGCCGAATGTGAACGCGGGCCGGGAATTGTGGTGGACGACACGCTCGCGTCACCGGCGGGATGACAATCGTCTTTCGGCGCCGAGCTTGCTGTGTGCGGTGTTGTGCGCAGCGACACGATTTCGCCGCCGGGGTTCATCGGTGGCCTGTGGCGGATATCGATGGACACGCCTTCCATCGTCGATGTCGTTTCGATGTCTTTTTTGTTGCGATAGCGACCGCGCCGCTGGTCTCGCCGCTTTGTCATCGAGTGATCGATGGGCGCGAATGTGGAACGTGGAACCGTTGTGCGGGCCTCGGTGGGATGCGGGTGGATTGAGGCGACGCCGGGCACGCTGGACGCATTCTTCGCGTTGCGGAGCTCGCACACACTGCTCGCGCTTTCCAACGGAAGCCTCCAACGTGACCGCATTACTCGCCGGGTATCCGGCGATGCCATGGGTGTTATCCGATTTTTCTGCTCTCGAATCACCTGACGTCCGAGGGTGCGGTGGGGTTGCGTGGGGCGGTGAGGTTTCTCGGAGACCTCCCCATGCTCTGCGCCAAGTGGGTGACAGTGTGGTGGGAGACGGTGTCGCGGAACGCCGTGGAGCGTCACGGAAATCCGTGAAACATCACGGAACATGGAACACAGTGGACCGATGCGTGCCGTGTGCCGGTGATAAGTGTGCCGTATCGGGTCCACTTCGGCTCGGAGTGAACCCGAGGGGCCACGTTTTGTCGGCGGTCTGAACCGGCTGTTGCGCTCGATGAAGTAACGAACCGAGTTCTTCGTCCGCTTCATGTAGTGGACTCACAGGGAATTGACGCCATGTGTATGCTCCAGCATCGCTGGGTGTCTGATCTTCACCTGTCGGGTTTTCCCTTCCGCACTGTGCTCTTAGGAGACTCATGAACAGCAGAAGAACGTTCGCCAGAGTCGGCGCGCTCGTTGCCGGAACCGCTGCGGCGCTTTCCCTCGGATCGATTCCCGCTTCGGCGGACGAAGCGAAGGCGCGTATCGACAGGGGAACGAACGGGTACACCGTCAATCTCGATTCTGAGAGCCAGATCACCACACTGTTCAATCTGAGTCTCGGCGGCGGTAACTCCCTGCGTGCTTATTGCGTGGAGATCAGTGTCAGTGTGGACCCGTCCCGCCCGCTGTACGAGAGCCCTTGGGACGAGTTCCCGAACCCGGATTCGCCGTTCCACGAAAACCGCGACCACATCAACTGGGTGCTGCAACACGGCTACCCCGCACATGACCTCTCCGCGTTGGAGCAGACCCTGGCCGAACAGGGCGTCGAGCTCCATAATGGACTGAGCGAGAAGGAGGCCATCACGGCCACGCAGGCGGCCGTGTGGCACTACAGCGACGGCAAGGACATCAACCGCGACGACCCGGCTCGCGCCGACCGCGAGGCCGACGCGGACGTGCTCGCGCTGTACGACTACCTCACCGGCGAGTCCAATGTGGGCATCGAAGAGCCGAACCCGGCGTTGGAGGTCGGGCCTGAGTCGGCGACGGGTGTCGCGGGTGAACGCATCGGGCCGTTCACGGTGAACACCACCGGGAAAATCACCGAGATCACCAGCGAGCTGCCCGAGGGCGTCACCGTCGTCGACGCCGACGGCAACGAGCTGACCGCCGGCGACATCGCCGACGGCACCGAGATCTACGTCGACGTGCCCGCCGAGGCCGCCGAAGGTGCCGGTGAGTTCTCGCTGACCGCGACCGCCCGCCTGGCCACCGGCAGGCTGTTCGTCGCCGAGGACTACGACCGCAAGCCCGCCCAGTCGCTGATCGTGGCCTCGTCCGACGACACCACGATGAAGGCCGGGGCCAATGTGGAGTGGGAGGCCGCTCCGAAGACCACGCCTCCGGAGGAGACCACCGAGGTCACCACGCCGACCCCGACCTCGCCACAGCCCCCGGCTGAGACCACGCAGCCGTCGCAGACGCCGCAGGCCGACTCCGAGGACCTCGCCCAGACCGGTTTCTCGGCCATGACGCCGCTGCTGATCGGTCTCGGCCTTGTCGGCGCCGGTACGGCGGCGGTCCTGCTGCAGCGCCGCAGGAAGAACGCCTGACCGACCGTTAGTTCGGCGATCTGATCGCTGAAGGGCCGCCTTCACCGCCGGGTGCGGTGGGGCGGCCTTTTTCGTGACCGCCGGACGCTTGCGCCACCCGGGCAGATACTGCGATATTCAACGACCTGTCGACGGCCGGAAAGGCCGACCTCGCTAGTGTTCAAGTTGTTATTTTCAGCGCGCGAACATGGTCGGGGGGCCAATGGAATTCCGCATCCTGGGCCCGTTGCAGGTGGTCGACGACGAACGAGAAGTCGTTGTTCCGGCGGGTAGGCTTCGCGTGTTGTTGGCGGCCTTGGTGTGCAATGCCAACCGCGTGGTCTCCGTTTCGGAATTGATCTCCTATCTGTGGGACACGCCGAGCGCGAGCGCGCAGAACACCGTCCGTTCCTACGTGCGCAGACTGCGTGCCTGCCTTCGGGAAATCGATTCCCAACGGGTGTTCATCCGGCAACGGACACCCGGCTATGTCCTCGACGTCGACGACGACGAGGTGGACCTGCTGCGGTTCCGGTCAATCGTGTCGAAGGCGTACGGCACCGACGATCCACGAGACGCCGCGGAGCTGTTCCGATCGGCGTTGGAACTGTGGCGGGGAGAACCGCTGGCCGATATCCGGTCGGAAGAGCTCCAACGTGGTGTCGTCGCATCATTGTGCGAGGAGCACACCAGAACGGTCGAAGCGCGGATCGATCGAGAGCTGGAGGCCGGAGCGCATGTCGAGTTGGTGAGTGATCTCACCGCGCTGGTCGAACGGCACCCGCTGCGGGAGCGGTTCTGGGGCCAGTTGATGTCGGCGCTGGCCCGCAGCGGCCGACAAGCCGATGCGCTCGCGGCTTACCGGCGGTTGCGTGCGACGTTGGCCGAGGAATTGGGTATCGAGCCCGGGCCGGAGCTCCGGCGGCTCCACGAGGTGATCCTCAGCGGCGAGATCCCCGGAGTGCGGCAGGAACACGACGGGGACGGTGGCCCCGGTCGAACGGCGACCTCCGACGAATCCGAGGAGCTCTCGCCCGTGTTGCCCTCGCCACGGCAACTCATCGCCGACACCACGTCGTTCGTCGGGCGCGGTCGGCTGCTCGACGACCTGGCCCGCTGGCTCACGGACGCGACGGCTCAACGGTTGCTCGTCGTGAGCGGACAGCCGGGTGTGGGCAAGACGGCTCTCGCCGTGCGTCTCGCCCACCGCGTCGCCGAGTACTTCCCCGACGGGCAACTGTTCGTCGACCTGCACGGTTTCTCCTCCACACCGGCGGTCGCCCCCGCTGATTTGCTGACCCGGTTCCTCCGCGCGTTGGGGTGTTCGGCGGAGCGGATTCCCGACGACATGGACGAACGCACGGCACTGTTGCGTTCCCTGCTCGCGGGCAGGCGGGTGTTGTTGGTGTTGGACAACGCCGCGACGGCCGATCAGGTCCGGCCGTTGCTCCCGGGTGAGACCGAGTGCGCGGTGATCATCACCAGCCGGAACGTGCTGTCGGGTCTTGTCGCCTTGGACGGGGCACGGGCGGTGCGCATGGACGTGTTGACGGCGGACGAGTCGACCTCGCTGCTGTCCACGCTTCTGAAGGACCGGGACGACGTGTGCGACGAGGAGCTGCGCCGGCTGGCCGACGCGTGCGGCAGGCTCCCCCTGGCTCTGCGGATCGCCGCCGCGCATCTGGCCACTCGACGTGAGGTGGCGGTCTCCGACCTTCTGGAGGACTTGTCGCGGTACCGGCTGGATGTGCTCACGATCACGTATGACGGTCGTGCTTGCGTTCGCACGGCGATCGACGTGTCCTACGCGGCGCTGTCCGCGCCGGTCGCTCGACTGTTGATGTTGCTCAGCCTGTTACCCACACCGGAGTTCGCCGTTCCGGTCGCGGCGGCGTTGTGCGACTGTGATCTTCCCGAGGCGAGGCGACTCGTGGCGGCGTTGGCGGAGGCCAACCTGGTCGAGGAGCTGGGCACCAGTCGCTACCGTCTGCACGACCTAGTGTGGGTCTATCTCACGCATCGTGCCGAGCACGAGTTGTCCGTTCAGGAACGTTTCGCCGCGGCACGACGGATGGCGGACTTCTACCTGCACACCGTTATCAGCGCGGGGTGGTTCGTTCGGCGGGAGCCGTTGCCGATCGAGCTGCCGACCCGTCCGGACACGGTGCGGACGGTGTCGTTCGACGACCTCCAGCAGGCCGTGGCGTGGTACGAGGCCGAGCGGGTGAATCTCGTCGCCGTGGTCCACGAGAGCGAGCGGAGAGGTTGGCACCAACACGCCTACGTGCTGCCCATCGTGTTGTGTTCCTTCTACCTGCTGCGCAAGCACTGGTCCGACTGGGAGGAGACACACACGGTGGCGTTGCGGGCGGCGCGTCGCAGCGGCGACCGCCGTGCCGAATCGGCGGTGCTGCATCGACTGGGCGCCCTGCTCGACACCAAGGGACGGTCTCGGAAAGCGCTGGACAAGTACAAGGCCGCCACAACCATCGCCAGGGAACTGGGTGATCCACAGTTGGAGGCGTCGGCGTTGACGGGTGCTGGGGCGGCTTACTTCTCCCTCGGCAGGCTGTCCGACGCCTACAGCTGTTATCAGCGTGCCCTGGAACTCCACACCGAGGCGGGAAACCCGTACGGACAGGTCGGCCCACTCGTCAACACCACAAGGGTCCATGTGGCTCGCCGAGACTTCGCCGCGGCCTTCGCCAGCGCTCGGGAGGCGATCAAGGTGGCCATGGCGTACGGCTCGGTGAATCATCCCGGCATCGCATGGCTGAACCTCGGGGAAGCCTATCTCGAGGCCGGGCACGTGGACGATGCCATCGAGGCGATCGACCAGGCCGGACGTGTGGCCGCGATGAGCAGCGACCGTGACACCAAGGCCCGCAGTCTGAATCTATTGGCCGTGGCCGAGGAGAAGCGGGGGGACATGCTCGCCGCGCGCCGGTTTCGGCAGAGGGCGACGCTGTACGCCGCGGAGATCGGGTGAACGGACCGCTCGACCGGCATTGGACGGGCATTGGACCGGCACTGACACGCGAGTGTCACGTTTTTGTCCGCCCTGTGCGGCAGGATGGTTGTCAACACGTCACAGCGTGTGCCCTGGGCCTTGCGAAGGGGAGGATCGCGAGTTCTGCCACAGGTGCTGAAAAAAGGGGGGCGAAGCCACCGGTACGTTGTGCAGCCGCATTCGGTTGTTCGAACGACGT
The DNA here is from genome assembly GCF_027317685.1 of Saccharomonospora sp. NCBI lineage: Bacteria > Bacillati > Actinomycetota > Actinomycetes > Pseudonocardiales > Pseudonocardiaceae > Saccharomonospora > Saccharomonospora sp. The sequence goes on along the minus strand of NZ_DAHVQP010000120.1, from coordinate 61,187 downwards.
GCCGGTGGTTTTGCGACGAGCGGTCAGATTCCGGCCAGTTCGGCGAGCGCGGTGTACGAGTCGAGCATGTCGCCCCGGTCGTAGGTGCTCATCGTGATCAGCAGCTCGTCGGCTTCCGTGCGTTCCACGAGTTCGGCCAGTTCGTCGCGCACCGACTCCGGTGTGCCGTGGATCTGTCCCCGGAGCACGTCCGAGAGCAGGGAGGCCTCACGCTCGGTCGGTTCGGGGATCTCTGCGGCCGGCAGCAGCGGTGGGAACACACCGCGCGTGCGGGAGTGCACCAGTGACCAGGCCTCCGGCAACAACAACTCCCGGGCCCGCTGTCGTGTGTCGGCGACCGCCACGGCCGTCGACACGATCACGTACGGCCGTGGCCACAGAGACGAGGGACGGAAAGCGGCGCGGTAGCGCGCGATGCGTTCGGCCGCCCTGCCCACCCCGGATACCAAAGCGATGACGAGTGCGAGGCCCGCGTCGGCGGCGATGTCCGCTCCGGCGCCGGTGGCGAGGACGAACGCGGGAACGCGCAGCCCTTCGGCCGGGATGCCGTGCACTCCGCGATGGACGGGGGTGCCTGCGAAGTAGCCGAGGAGTTCACGGATCTGCTCGTCGAAGCGGACGGCGTCTTCCTTGCCCCGGCCGAGGGCCGCCCTGACCCCGCCGGTGAATCCCACCGAACGGCCCAATCCCATGTCGATGCGGCCGGGATGCAGTGCTTCGAGCGTGCCGAACTGCTCGGCGACGACGAGCGGTTGGTGGTTCGGCAACATGACCCCACCGGTGCCGACGCGGATGCGGGAGGTGTTCGCGGCGACCGCCGCGGCCAGCACGGTAGGCGCGGATCCGGCCACGCCGGGGACGCTGTGGTGTTCCGCGACCCAGAACCGGTGGTAGCCCAACGTCTCCATCCGGCGCGCGAACCGTACGGTGTCGCGTACGGCCTCCGCCGGCGCCTGTCCCCGCCGGATACTCGACCGGTCGAGGACCGACAGCGGTACGGACAGGCCTTGAGCGCTCATGTCAATTGCAACGCGTCACAGGTGGTGGCATTCCGGTGGCGTTACCGCTTCCCTCCGATGGCTTCCGCCAATCCGAGGACGCGGCGGGCCTGCTCCACGTGGAGGTTCTCGACCATGCGGCCGTCCACGGTGACCACGCCCCGGCCTTCGGCCATCGCCTGCTCGAAAGCGTCGATGACCCGCCGAGCGTGTGCGATCTCGGCTTCGGACGGTGCGAAAACGCGGTTGCACGGTTCGAGCTGGTTTGGGTGGATCACCGTCTTGCCGTCGAAGCCGAACTGCCGGGCCTGCACACATTCGGCCTCGAAACCCTCGGTGTCACGCACGTCGTTGTAGACACCGTCGAGGATCGACTTCCCGGCGGCGCGGGCGGCCAGGAGGCACAGTGACAGGCTCGGCAGCAGCGGTGCTCGACCGGACACGAATTCCGCGTGCAGCTCCTTGGCGAGGTCGTTGGTACCCAGCACGAGCACGGTCAGCCGTGCTGAGGCTTCGGCGATCTCCTGCACGCGCAGCACGGCGCCCGGAGTCTCGATCATGGCCCAGACGGCCGTGTGCTCAGGTGCTTTCGCCGCGGTCAGGGCCTCTTCCACGGCGTGCACGTCGGCGGCCGAGGACACTTTCGGGACCACGACCGCGTGCGGACCCGCCTGTGCCACGGCACGCAGGTCGTCGTCGTGCCATTCGGTGCCGATGCCGTTGACGCGGATGGCGACTTCCCGCTCGCCGTAGACCGCCGAGGAGACGGCCGCGCACACCCGTCGCCTGGCCTCCTCCTTCGCGTCGGGCGCGACGGCGTCCTCCAAGTCGAGCATCAGCGCGTCGGCGGACAGGTCCTTCGCCTTCTCCAGGGCGCGTTCGTTCGCGCCGGGCAGGTAGAGGACCGAACGGCGTGGGCGCACGTGAGCCTCCTTATCACGGCGGACGGCCGTTGTCCGGATTGTCGTCGCCGACACCGTAGTAGGTACGCGGGCAGCGGCGCTGCGGTGCCGGTCACCGGTATCGAACTCAGCCGCAGGGATGACCGTTCGGCCTGTTGTCACCCGTACGGCCGCACTGCTCGACCGAAATCGTCGAACCGCCCACCGACCGATCACCGACCGTTCGGCGCCGCCGATCGCAGGTGTGCTCTCAGAGCGCAGACGCCGCCCGTTTGCGCTGGTACTCAGATCACGTGCCGTTTTCGACGCGGCACCCACGGGCAGGCGAGAACACGCGACAGCGAGAAGCAGTCAACAGGGAGGCGGACTTCGTGGCGGTACCACCTGGACAGACCGCGACAACGAGCGGATCGAGCGGCGTCCGGTCGATTCCGGGGCGTGCCGCGCCCACTCTCGAACTTCCGTCCGACCCCGCAGACCTCGCCGAGCGCGCGGTTCCGCTGCTGGGCTGGCAGGGCACGGTGCTCCCGCAGCTGACGTTGTTCGGCAGGCGGGTCTTCGTGGTGGCGAGGTTGCGCCCCGAAGCACACGCCGAGCGCATCGCCACGGGCATGCGGCCGGTCACGGACAGGGCCACGGTGGCCACCTGGACGTGGCCGGAGCTGTGGGGGGTCGCTCCGCCACCCGCGGTGCGGATCGCCGGTGTGCTCGCGGTGGCCCGGCACTGGCGGACGGGCATGGCCGCGACGGTGCCGTTCGCCCGCTACGGGGAGGCGGCGGTCGTGTTGCCCACGGCGGCCACCATGAGCCACGACTACGTCGACAACTGCCTGCCGAAGGCGAGGACGCACGGCCTCGGCGTGGTGGCCGCCGACGAGGAAGCGAGGCTCGACCTCGACCTGACGTGCGGGGACGACCGCATCACCCTCGGCGAGGACGAGGTGTGGCGTTGGGTGCACGAGGTCGCCTACGAACAGCTGCTCGTCCGTGAGGCGGCGGGCTTCTCTGCTCAGGGCGTTCGGAACGACTAGCCTCGACGGTATGCGAGTCGTCATCGCCGGAGGACACGGCAAGATCGCGTTGCGGTTGGAGAAGCTGCTCTCTTCGCACGGCGACACGGCCGTGGGCATCATCCGCAAACCCGAGCAGGCCGAGGAACTGCGGAAGCGCGGCGCCGAACCCGCCGTGCTCGACCTGGAACAGGCGAGTGTCGACGAGGTCGCCGACGTGCTGTCCGGGGCCGACGCGGCCGTGTTCTCTGCGGGAGCGGGGCCCGGTAGCGGGGTGGCTCGTAAGGAGACCGTCGACAGGGCGGCCGCCGTGTTGTTCGCCGAGGCCTCCGAGCGTGCGGGTGTCCGGCGATTCGTACAGGTGAGTGCGATGGGCGCGGGCGAGGAGGTCGACGCGGACGTCGAAGCCAAAGTCGGTGAGGTGTTCGCCGCGTACCTGCGGGCGAAAGCCGCAGCGGAGGAGGACCTGCGCGGCCGTGACCTGGATTGGACCATCCTGCGTCCGGGTCGGCTCACCGACGAACCCGGCACGGGGCTGGTGCGACTGGCCGATGACGTGCCGCGGGCCGACGTGCCACGTGACGACGTGGCGGAGGTCCTGCGGTTGCTGGTGGCCGACACCACCACGTACGGGCGGACCCTGGAGTTGGTCTCCGGCGACACGCCGGTGGCCGAGGCCATCGAGCGTCTCTGAGTTCGTTCTGCTCGTTCGTTCTGCTTCCGCTCGGTCGGAGACGACCCGGTGGAAGGCGTGTTCCGGCGTCAGCACGTCAGGACCGCGGGCCGAGGACGCGATCGAGGTAGGCGTTGCCGAACACGCCGTGCGGGTCCAGTTCGGCCCGCAGGCGTCGGAAGTCGTCGAAGCGGGGATACAGGCGGCGGAGTTTGTCCGCGCCGAGCGGGTGCATCTTGCCCCAGTGCGGTCGTCCTCCCACCGACGCGGCGATGCGGGCGAATTCGGCGAAGTACTCCTCGTACGGCATGCCGACGTACTGGTGCACGGCCACGTAGGCGGTGTCCCGGCCGTATGCCGTGGACAACCAGATGTCGTCCGCGGCGGCCACCCGCACCTCGACGGGGAACGCCACCGGGTGGTGCAGCCGGGGCACAAGCGCTCGGAGCTCCGCGAGGACGTCGAGTATCGATTCGCGCGGCACCGCATACTCCGTCTCCACGAACCTGACCATGCGCAAAGTGGTGAACACCCGGTGGGAGGCGTCGCTGTAGTGGCGGCTCGACAGCGCTGACGAGGCGAAAGCTCCGAGAGTCGGCGTGAGCCGGGGAACGGCCCTGCTCAGTCGACACAGGCCGCCGAAAGCCCCGTTCTCCATCAGGGTGTAGTCGAGGAATCGCCGCACGGGGGAGAGCGGACGCGCCGGAGTGCCCGCAGGGTGGCGGGTGTTGCGTTTGACTAGTGCGTTGCGACCGTAGGGAAACCAGTAGAACTCGAAATGGTCGGTTCCGTCGGCGAGATCGTGGAATTCGGCGAGTACGCAGTCGAGCGGTTGCGGGCTCTCGTGTGCCTCCAGAACGAACGCGGGTTCGCAGCGCAGGGTGACGGTGCTGATGACTCCCAGAGCACCGAGGCCGATTCGAGCGGCGTCGAACAGTTTCGAGTTCTCGGTGGACGAGCAGGTGACGACGGACCCGTCGGCTGTGACCAGCTCCAGTGCTTCTACCTGGGTGGCGAGGCCGCCGAACCGAGCGCCGGTGCCGTGCGTGCCCGTGGAGATCGCGCCCGCGATGGTCTGCGCGTCGATGTCACCGAGATTGGTCAGCGCGAGGCCGAGGGAGGCCAGAAGCGTGTTGAGGTCACGCAGAGTGGTGCCCGCGCGCACGGTGACCAGTCCGCTTTCGACGTCGGCCGAGACGATGCCGGAGAACGCACCGAGGTCGATGGCATCGGTGCCGTTGTCGGTGGCGGCGACGGGACTGAACGAGTGGCCGCTTCCCAACGGGCGTATCCGCCCGCCGTGTTCGGCCACCTCGGTGACGATCTCGCACAGGTCGGCTGTGCTCGCCGGGCGGTGGACTCGGCGGGGCCGTGCCGAAGCGGTGCCTGCCCAGTTCGTCCACGGTTCCACCCGGGCCTCCCTTGAGGGTTTTCGTCGTCGACGGCGAAAGAGATGAATAGAATTCGAGTTTAGTGTCGTACCGTTCCGGTGTGAACTCCGAAGCGGCTCTGTACGACCTGGCGACACGCGACCTCGATCCGCCGCTGGCGATCGTCGACCTCGACGCCTTCGACGCCAACGCCGACGACCTCGTGCGGCGGGCGGCGGGGACACCCATTCGGATCGCAAGCAAGTCGGTGCGATGCCGGGCGTTGCTGGAACGGGCGCTGGCGAAGCCGGGTTTCGCCGGGCTGCTGTGTTACACGCTCGCCGAGGCGCTGTGGTTGTTCGAACAGGGCACCAGTGACGATCTCGTCGTGGCGTACCCGACGGCGGACAGGGCGGCGCTGCGAGCGCTCGCCACCGACGACACGGCCCGACAGGCCATCACACTCATGATCGACTCCACCGAGCAGCTCGACTTCGTCGACGCGGTGCTCGGTGCCGGCCACTCGAAGCTCCGAGTCTGCCTGGAGTTCGACGCCTCGTGGCGGCCGGTTCCCGGTGTTCACGTCGGTACCCGTCGTTCTCCGGTGTTCACCCCGCGACAAGCGGCGAAGCTGGCCGCGGAGATCGAGCGACGCCGAGGGTTCCGGCTCGTGGGCGTGATGGGCTACGAGGGACAGATCGCCGGGCTGCCCGACGGCGACCCGGGTGTCCCCGGTGCCGTGGTGCGTTGGATGCAGCGGCGGTCGGCCGCCGAACTCGCCAGCCGCCGGGCCGCCGTCGTGGCCGCCGTGCGCACGGTGACCGAGCTGGAGTTCGTCAACGGAGGGGGCACGGGAAGCCTGGAGTCCACGCGCGCCGATTCCTCTGTCACCGAGATCGCGGCGGGCTCGGGTTTGCTCGGCCCGGCCTTGTTCTCCCGGTACCGTCGCTTCTCGCCACGGCCCGCCGCGTTGTTCGCGCTTCCCGTGGTGCGCAGGCCCGCCCGCCGGACGGTCACGCTCTCGGCCGGCGGTTACGTGGCCTCGGGCCAGGCAGGGGCGTCACGACTGCCCACGCCGTATCTGCCGCGTGGACTGCGGCTGCTCGCCGTCGAGGGCGCCGGTGAGGTCCAGACGCCGGTCACCGGGCGCGCGGCACGGCACCTGAGAGTGGGCGACCGCGTGTGGTTCCGGCACGCCAAGGCCGGTGAGCTCGCCGAACACTTTCCTCACTACCACCTCGTATCGGGTGGTCGACTTGTGCGCACCGTTCCCACCTACCGTGGTGAGGGCCGTTTCTTCGGCTGAGCACCTCACGGGACGGCTCACGGGACGGGTGGGACCGCCTTCGTTACTCGCCTAACTTGCTCGCCAGGTAGTCCTTGATCAGGGTTTTGGTCTCGGCGATGACGTCCGGATCACCGTGCGGATCGAGCTGGAAGGCGTATCTGAGGAGACCGTCCGCGGCTTCCACGGCGATCGAGATCGGGAGCGTGACCTGTTCCGCCGGAAGTCTGACGTGGCTGGTGAGCAGCCTGGTGAGGGCGTCGACGATGACTCGGTTGTTGGTACGCAGGTCGTCGAGCAGCCGCGGCTCGACGGGATCACCGAAGTGCACTGTGGAGAACCCCGGCACCTCGCGGTGCATCGCCAGGTAGATGTCCAGAAGGGAGTCGACGACGTCCCACCAGTGGCGTGTGTCCACTGTGCCGAAGCGTTCGTTGACCGCGGTGATGAAGCGTTCCAGGTTGCGCTGGGCCAGTGCCTGCACGACGGCTCGCTTGTCGGGGAAGAACTGGTACAGCGAACCCACCGCCACACCCGCCCGCTTGGCGATGAGCGTGGTCGTGAGTCCTTCGTAGCCCACTTCGTCGAGCAGTTCGGCACTCGCGTCCAGCATGCGTTCGACTCGTTTGGCGCTGCGCTGCTGGACCGGTTGTCGACGGAGTGGGGTTGATTCGGCCTGCGTCACGGTGTGGTTGTCGGACACGTCGTGCTCCTTGCTGTGCAGGTCAGCGACTTTATCGTGTCCGGAGTCGCCTTCACGGTCGAGTGAATGCTTTGCGAAGGCGGGCCGTCGAGGAGTGGATATGGGGCCGCGGGCCGGTGCCGGTCGGGGGGAGGGGGAGTGCAGCGGCACCGACCCGCGGGGTCTTCGGGGGGCGCACCACGGGCGGGGAACTCGCGGTGTTTGTGGAGTTGTGAGGCGACCTCGACGGTCAACCTAGCGGCGCAACACGATCAGGGCCATTAGCGGAGGCAAACTTCTACGATTAATCGCCGAAGAGCCGGCGACCGGACTCGTTACGCTCGGGGGTACGCACGGTCCGGCCGCCGGCGACTGGGTCCGCCCTGCGGCGGAAGTCTGGAAGAAAGAACGCATTCGGAACGCCCGCGTCATCGGCCCGACCTTCCGATGAGGGCGTGTCGTCCTGTGGGGCGCTCGGGAAGTGTCGTCGACGTGTTCGTGCCGTCGGCGGTGGAAGCGGACTCCGCCCGGCGACGCCGGATGCGCCGCGAATCCTGGAAGTGGGCCAAACCGCCCGCTACGAGGTGGTCATGGGCGACCTGCCACACCGAACACGGCGCCTTGCACTTGTGCCACCGTGTCGAGCACGTCGGGCAGTCACCACGTTCGTCGGGCTCGTGCACTCGCAGAATGGCGCGCCAACCCTCGGCCAGCCGGGGCAGCTCGGAGCGGGCCACGGAGATCAGCGCCGGTGCGTCCGCGTCGTTGGCGACGTCGGCGAGCATGTCGAGACGTTCCCACACGGCGTTGCGGAGAACCTGCCCGAGAATCTGATCCACCTGGCCCTCACCGTCACCTTCTCGCCAGTTCGGCGGCTTCGTTCAGTGCGGCCCGAAGTTGTCCGAGCTGGCCGGCCGACAGCCGGGCCGTCTCTCCGGGCGGTCCGACGAGGACCACTTCACCGTTCTCCACGAACACAGTCACGGACCGCTCGCGGCTGATCAGATCGCCGCACTGCACACGCCAGACCACCTGACCGCCTTCGTGCCGCCGTCCCGAGTCGGGATGGGGCTGGGAGGGCCTGGTCATGTGGGCCACGGATCGGCGTGTGGGTGCGTCGGAGTCCCGGAGGCGATCGGACACCATGTCGGTCCCAGCAGTGTCTGCTGTGATCGAATGCACGTCCATCACGTCCCTCGTCGGTTTCCGTCGCTGTCGTTCGTCCGGTGTGAGGGGCCTGGTTGCGGACCGTGTTCGGACGGCCACGCCCCTCTCATCCCTACATTGCGGTCAAAAAGCCGGTGTGAGAAGCCTCCTCGGAGCTTGTAGCGGCGACCGGCTCTACCCGCACGCCGAGCGGTCACGGAAATTCGGCCCTACCGATCAGATGCCCCACGGCGGGTCTTCGCGCGGTTTACTGGGTTTGCTTACGCTGCACACCGACGCCCGATGGGACTGTGGAGGGGCGGACATGGACGCCAACGAGGACACGGCACAAAGCCGCATCAACCCCGCGATCTGGGAAGCCCGCGAAATGCGGGACGCGCTGGCGAACCGAAACATCAGCGACGTCTACCGGCAACTTCGGATGCACGGCATCTCGCAACGCCAGATCGCCGCGATGACCGGCCAGTCACAGTCCGAGGTGTCGGAGATCCTCAAGGGCCGCCAGGTGATGGCTTACGACGTCCTGTCCCGCATCGCCAAGGGCCTGCGCATCCCGAGGGGCTACATGGGTCTCGCCTACGACGAGACCACGAGAAACCAGGTTGTCGGCGCCGCCGACGAGCAGCAAGCTGAGGAGGACGAGTCCGTGAAACGACGGAAGTTCCTCGCGCACGCCGCCCAGGTCACGATGGGAGCCGCAGTCTTCGGCCCCGCCTCGACGGCATGGGCGTCGAGCCCCGCCCAGACACCCGCTCCGGGGCGTATCGGGATGACCGATGTTCGCCAGGTGGAGGCGGCCACCCGAGCACTGAGAGCACTGGATTACCAGTACGGGGGCGGTTTCTGCCGCGATGCGGTGGTCGCTCAGCTGTCGTGGGGGCAGCAGATGCTCCAGGCCAGTGGCTCTGAGCAGGTCAAGTCCCGGTTGTACGTGGCATTGGCCGACCTCCACAGTCTCGCGGGTTGGACGTCTTTCGACATCGATCTGGTCGACTCCGCGCGGAATCACTTCGCACAGGCCCTCGAACTGGCGAAACAGGGCGAGAATCACCCGCTCGTCGCCAACATCCTGTACCGCATGGGGCGGGTCTATCTGCATCAGGACGCGCCCAACGATGCGTTGAAGTTGTTCCAGTTGGGACAGCTGGCGGCGCAGGATTCCGGTTCGGAGCTGGCGGTCGCCGTGCTGTGTGCCAACGAGGCGTGGGCGTACGCGATGATGGGCAACGCGGAGCAGGCCATGAAACTGCTCGGCAGGACCAAGGACGAGTTCGACCGCGCCGATGTCGCCAGCGCCGAGTCGTGGGTGAAGTTCTTCGACGAGACCGACGTGTACGCGATGATTGGCACCGTGCACACGGCCCTGGCCCAGCACGCCGACACCTCGCACACCCGCTACGCCATCCCGGCGCTGCGTAGGGCCACGGAGGCCTACGGCGAGGACATGGCCCGCAGCAAGACGTTCAGCCTCGGCATGTTGGCCACCAACCACATGTTGGAAGGCGACATCGACTACGGGGCGAAGATCGGCGGCAAGGCGCTGGACTGCGCGGAGGGACTGAAGTCGGCGCGGGTGAAGAAACGCATGGAGCCGCTACGGCAGGAGGCACTGCGGCGCAGTAACAACAGCGACGCGCGGGAACTCGCCGAGCGGATGACCGAGTTCTTCTCCTGACACGTCGGTCGACGGCCGGGACACGCATTTGGACAGGCGCTACACCAGGCAGAGACTGGACGAAGTGCTGCGCCGGACGTGTGTCCGTCTCGGAATGGACCACCGCGACGCCACACTGCTGCGGTTCACCAACAACGCCGTGTACTCGCTGGCCCGGGAGCCCGTGGTCGTGCGCATCGTGGGTTCGCGGGCTCTGGGGCACAGGGCCGGCAAGGTCGTACAGGTGGCCCGGTACCTGGCCGAACACGGCGTTCCCGCCGTCCGGCTGTTCGACGGCGTGCCCCAGCCTCTGGTGGTCGACGAGTACGTGGTGACGGTGTGGCACCGCGTCCACGTGGTGCGGCGAACCGCCACGTCGGCGGAGCTGGCGCGCTTGTTGAGGCTGGTGCACTCGTTGCCACCTCCGGGTGATGTGCCTGCCTGGGCGCCTTTGAGCGATGTCCGTGCAAGGGTGGCCGACGCCGAGGAGCTGGCCGCCGACGACCGGCGATTCCTGCTGCAACGGTGCGCGGAGGTGGAGGAGAGGCTACGGGAGCTGGAGTTCGTGCTGCCGCCGTCGTTGGTGCACGGGGACGCGCACCCCGGCAACGTCATCGTCGGGGAGGACGGGCCGGTGCTTTGCGACTTCGATTCCTCGTGCGTAGGGCCACCGGAGTGGGACCTGATTCCGTTGGCGGTGGGGAGGACACGGTTTCGTGACCCGCCCGGGCTGTACGGCGAGTTGGCGCGGCACTACGGCTTCGACGTCACGGAGTGGGATGGGTTCGCCGTGTTGCGGGCGGCGCGGGAGCTGAAGCTGACGACGAGTGTGTTACCGATCGCGCGTAGCCAGCCGGTGGTACGCCGGGAGTTGGCGCGCCGGTTGGGCGATCTGAGGGAGGGGCGGACGGCCGGCCGGTGGTTCCGGTACCGCTGAATGTCGGTATTTCAGTCGCATTTCGCATTCGTCGACGACCAACCGCCGTTCGTCGCTTTGGCCGGAAAGGGACCGGCGCAGGCGAAAACCGGCGAAGTTCGGCCCGACCGAAGAGTTATCTGTGGCACACGTCATATGAGTGGTGTTCGGGAGAGCACGGCCGCGAAGCCGAACGCGAGCCCCATCATGGTGAGCTCGATGACGGCGAACGACGCGAGGGCGGTGTGGCGGTGCCGGATCACCTTCGGAATCAGTTTCCACCGGGTGTAACCACCGAGCCCTGCGGTTACCGCGAGCGCTACCGACTTGGCCACCAGGAGCTGGCCGTAAGAGGTGGTGAACAGGCCCGGCCACAGCTGCACCGTGGGGTGCTCGACGAACTCGGCGAGCGCGTTCAGCACACCGGTGGCCACCGCCACGGCCAGACACACGGTGGCCAATTTGGAGAACTGTGGGAGGACGGTGGCCAGCAGAGCACGGTGACGTGCGGCCAGCACGACGATGGCGAGGAGTCCGCCGGTCCAGGCGACGACGCTGATGATGTGCAGTTCGAGCAGCACCATCGCGTGTTCGGCGAAGTGGGACATGGTGGCGTGCCCGGTGACCGGCAGTGGCAACAGCGCGAACAGGCCGCAGCCCACGATCAGTTCGGGCGGCATCTTGCGGCCGAGCCGTGCCGAGGCCGTGGCGAGCAGGGCTTGGACGAGTGCGAAGCCCGCCACGACGAGCAACGCCTTACCCGCGGCCACGGTGTCGACATAGGAGCGGATGTCGCCGAACGAGATCGCCGGGGCACCGGGGCGATACTCCGCCGTCTGCAGCACGAGGCAGACCAGCGCGGCCACCGCCCACACCAGCGCCGCCGCGACGACGACGGTCCTGGCTTTGGCGAACGCGGGACGGGCCGCCGCGGGAGTACGTTCGCCGGCCAGCAGTGGAAGCAGAGCGAACCCCACGGCGACGACGGCCGCGAGGTCGAGTGACGCGCGGGCGATGGGCAGTCCGACCCGGACAGCCGTACCCACTTGGGTGATGCCGCTGACGGAAGTCGAAACGGTGAGGGCCAGGGCGACGAGGACACCCGACAGCGCGGCCGTGACGACCGCGACCAGTGGCCCGAAGCGCGGTAACCACGATGTCGACGCGGTGGCGGGTTTGCTCACTCTGCTGAGCGTACGCACCGACGACGCCGCGGGCTTCGGCTAGAAGGGGCTCTGCCGAGACCGAACGAGATCGCCCAACGGGGCATGGAACCGGCCACGGGATTTAGTACAGCTCCGGCAGGGCAACCTCGGGCGGAAAAGTCTCGCCTGGGAGGCAGCTGTACATGGCTGGTCATTCGGATGAAGAGGGCGAACGTTCGAGGAGTGCCTCGGAAAGTCCAGACTTGGAGGAGACTGCCAATCTGCCGGAGGACACCGGTGCTCGGACCGCAGGGGAGCCGGAACGGGCTCCTGAGTCGGTCGCGGAGCGCGGTGGGCACCGTCCCGCCCAGACCGATCACGTCGTGTTCGGGGTGGCGGCGATCATCGCGCTGGCCATCGTGGCGTGGGGGATCGTGTCACCCGGCAGTCTCGCCACCGTCGCCGACACGCTCCTGAACGATGCCGTGATCCCGTACGGCGGCTGGGCGTTCGTCCTCACCGCGAGCGGTTTCGTGCTCTTCGCCATCGCGGTGGCGGTCAGCAGGTACGGCCGTATCCCCCTGGGCAGGGACGACGAGCGGCCGGAATTCCGGACGGTCTCGTGGATCGCGATGATGTTCAGCGCCGGTATGGGCATCGGGCTGATGTTCTTTGGCGTCTACGAGCCTGTCGCACACTTCGTCGAGCCTCCTCCCGGAACGGCGCCGCCCAATTCCGACGAGGCCGTTCACACGGCGATGGCGACCACGTTGTTCCACTGGACCTTGCATCCGTGGGCGATCTACTCCGTCGTCGGCCTGGCCATCGCCTACAGCGCGTTCCGCAAGGGGCGCAGTCAGCTCATCTCGGCCGTGTTCGAACCCCTGATCGGCAAGCGACGCAGTGAGGGGTCGCTGGGCAAGGCCATCGACATCATGGCGATCTTCGCGACGCTGTTCGGCTCGGCCGCCTCGCTCGGCCTCGGTGCTTTGCAGGTCGGTGGGGGTCTGTCGGCCGTGGGTTGGGCCGACAGACCCGGTACCGGGGTGTTGGTGGCGATCATCGCGGTGCTCACGGTCGCCTTCGTGGCCTCGGCCGTGTCCGGCATCGCGAGAGGTATTCAGTGGCTGTCGAACATCAACATGGTGCTCGCCGCCCTGCTGGCGGTGTTCGTCCTGGTGGTGGGGCCGACGGTATTGATCCTCAACATGGTGCCGGGCGCCCTCGGCGACTACCTGCACGACCTGTCCGCCATGGCCGGACGGACCGGCGTGACCGGCGGCGACGAGATGCGGCAGTGGTTGGCCGACTGGACCGTCTTCTACTGGGCGTGGTGGATCTCGTGGGCACCGTTCGTCGGCATGTTCATCGCGCGTATCTCGCGGGGACGCACGATCCGGGAGTTCGTCATCGGCGTGATCGCCGTGCCCAGCGTCGTCGGCCTGGTCTGGTTCTCGATCTTCGGTGGTGCCGCCATCCAGTACCAGCGTTCCGGTGTGGACATCGCAGGTGCCGGTGGTGAGGAGGCGGCCACGTTCACGCTGTTGGAGAACCTGCCGCTGTTCCTGCCGATCGCCATCATCGTGATGATCCTGGTGTCGATCTTCTTCGTGTCCGGTGCCGACGCGGCCTCCGTGGTGATGGGCACGCTCTCGCAGCGGGGTTCAGCGGGCCCACGTCGCAAGATCGTCATCTTCTGGGGCGCGGTGATGGGTGCGGTCGCGGCCGTGATGCTCCTGGTCGGCGGCGACGACGCCCTCAACGGGCTGCAGAACCTCACCATTCTCGTATCGGTGCCGTTCGTGCTCGTCATGATCGCGCTGTGTGTCTCGCTGTACCGGGACCTGCGTCATGATCCGCTGGTGGTCAGCGAGGACGAGGTCATGCAGTCGCTGAGGAAACTCCACGCCGAACGCAAGGCCGAACGCAAAGCGGAACGGGCCAGAGTGCGCAGACACCTGCGCAAACGGTAGGGCCGGGCCCGCCCTCGCGAACCCGGCCCCATCCGTGGAGTGCTACCACTGAACCAGCGCTGAACCGAAAAGCGCTACTCCTGGGACTTGCCCATGCGCAGCGCGACCACGAGCCCGGCGATCAGCAACACCGCGGCGCCCACGATCCACACCCACACGGGCACTCCCTCGGAGTCGTCCTGGTCCGCGGTCGCTTCGGCGTCGGCGGTGTCACCGGCCTCGCCCTGTTCCGCCCCGCTCTGGTCACCGTCGGCGGTGCCGCTGGCCTGCCCCGGCCCGGGCGAGGTGAGGGTGAACCGGATCTCCGCGGAAACCGGGTGACCGTCGGCCGACAGCACGCGGTAACCGATGACGTACTCACCCGCCGGTCCGAGCGGCCGGAGCGGTGCGGACACCGTGGGGCCGTCCACCTCGACGGTTCCCTCGGCCCACTGGTCACCGTTGGGGCCGGTGACCGCGATCTCGTTGACGTCGGCGTCCTGAACCGGCTGGTCGAAGGTGAGCACCACTTCGGTGGGCGCGGTGTCGAGCTCCTCGCCTTCGGCGGGGCTCGACGAGATCAGCACGTTGTGCGCCGACGCGGGAAGAGCCGCCGTGACCATCGTCAACAACGCGACGGCGAGGGTGGTGACGAACGCGATGAGTCGCTTCATGACTTACCTGCCTTCCTGGCCCGCAGGGTGGCACCCACTCCGAGGCCGAATCCGAGAGCTCCGAGAACCAGACCCGCACCGCCGAGCAGGCGTGCTGTGCCGTCGGACGCGTCGGTGCTCTCCTCGCTTCCCTGGGCGTCCTCGGCCTCGTCGGTGCCGCCGTGTCCGTGTCCCGATCCGGACGACTCGGCGAGTTCCACGACCGGCGCGGGACGTTCCGGGGCGCTCTCCGTCGGGGGTTGTTCCCAGTTCACGGTCTTGCCGTCGGAGTATGTCTGTGCGGTGGGGAGTACGAGCGTGTCGACGTCGTCGGGCAACGCTCCGATGAGGAACTCGAACTCCTCGTAGGAGTGACTGCCGGCCGCGATCTCGTGGCCTTCCTCGGCCGTCCACGTGATCTTGGTTACGACATCGTCGGTCTCGGTGACCTCGGCCGTCCAACCGGGGACGGGCTTGGTGCGGGCCGACGTGATGCCGTACTCGGGGTCGAGGGTCATCTCCAGTTTGGTGGTGCCCACCTGTGCTTCTTCGTTGGGCACCCGCAGCACGATGGCACCGTAGCCGCCCTGTTCGGGGTCGTCGCCGTAGACGTTGGCGGTGACGTGGGCGGATGCGATGCCGCCCGCGAGCAGCATGGTCGTTCCGGCGGCCGCGGCGGTCACCGCGATGTGCACGAAATGTCGATTTGTTGACAAAAGAGGGTCCTCCTGGACTGTGCGTCGGGAAAGTGTGAAACATCGGCGCTGTTCAGGAGGTTCGTCGGTGGGCCACGTCTCGGATGCGCGCGGCGGAGCAGAACGGTCACGATGGGCAGGCCTTCCGCGGCGCGGACGAGGTATCCGCCCGGTGCGTCGATGTGCGCCGGTGAGGCAACGCACACGACGAGCAGGCCACGCAGCACCGACAGCACGTCGGCCGCCACGGCGAGCATCGTCTCCGCCCGGGCCAGCACGAACGCGGTGATCACGGTGGCGACGCCGTGGCAGACCAGCATGGCGGTGCCGTTGACCACGTGCCCCGACAGCTCGCCCAACACCAGATGGGACACCAGCTGTGCCCCGCCGAGGACGAGCAGAACGCCCGCTGCGCCGCGGGTCTGTTCCGCCAACGCGGTCGCGATCCACCCGATCAACACGGTCAACGCGACCGTGGGCAACAGGTGGGGAAGGGTCCCTCCACCGAATGCGTGAGCGGCCACACTGAGTGTGGCCGAGCAGCCCGCGAGCAGAATTCCGCGTACGCTGCTCATAGCGCGCTCAGGGGCGGAACGGCTGCTCATACCACCCAGCCTATTGGGGTGGACCGATTGAGACGAATCTCCTGAGCCGGTTGCCGTTCCCACGAGAGTCGTGAAACGTATTCGCGTCATTGACTCGCTGCCCAGGAAGCGAATAGGTGGTCCATGAGCTTGTTCGAGTATGTGGCCGACAGGTGGGAGCGACTGTCACTTCAGGCGTTCCTCCACGTCAGTGAGGTCGTACAGTCCGCGATCATCGCGGCGTTGCTCGGCATCGGAATCGGCATCGCGGTCTACCGCAGCCCGGTCGGTTCGGCGGTGGCGACCGCGCTGGCCAGCACCATCCTGACCATTCCGTCGTTCGCGCTGCTCGGGCTGTTGATCCCGGTCGTGGGCCTGGGGGCGACACCGACGGTGATAGCGCTGGTTCTGTACGCGCTGTTGCCGATCACGCGGAACACCATCGTGGGGCTGGCGAGTGTGGACCCGGCGGTGACGGATGCGGCCAAAGGCATCGGTATGAGCCGCCTCGGCGTGCTCACCAGGGTGGAGTTGCGGCTGGCCTGGCCCGCCATCCTCGCGGGGATGCGCGTGGCCACGCAGATGCTGATGGGCATCGCGGTGATCGCCGCCTACGCCAAGGGGCCCGGGCTCGGCAGCGAGGTGTTCTCGGGGTTGACCAGGGCGGGCAGCGCCAACGCGACCAACCAGGCGCTGGCTGGAACGCTTGGCGTCGTCATCCTCGCCCTGTTGCTGGAGGGCGTGTACTTCCTGATCGCTCGCCTCACCGTTTCGAGGGGGATTCGTGGCTGACAAACCCAGTGGTGTCGAGATCCGGTTGGACAACGTCACCAAACGCTATCCGGCAAGCTCCGAACCCGCTGTCGCCGACGTCAGCATGACGATCCCGGCCGGCAAGATCGTGATCCTGGTCGGTCCTTCCGGGTGCGGCAAGACCACCACCATGCGCATGATCAACCGGCTGATCGAGCCGTCGTCGGGACGCATCACGATCGACGGAGAGGACGTCCAGTCGTTCGACGCCGACAAGCTGCGCCGCAAGATCGGCTACGCCATCCAGCAGGCCGGGCTGTTCCCGCACTTCACGGTCGCGCAGAACATCGGTGTGGTGCCGGGGCTGCTGAAGTGGGACCGCAAGCGCATCCGGGACCGCGTCGACGAGCTGATGGACCTTGTGGGACTCGACCCGGCCGAATTCCGGGACCGCTATCCGCGGCAACTCTCCGGTGGGCAGCAGCAGCGCGTCGGGGTGGCGAGGGCGCTCGCCGCCGACCCGCCGGTGCTGCTCATGGACGAGCCGTTCGGAGCCGTCGACCCCATCACCCGCGGCCACCTGCAGGACGAACTGCTCCGGCTCCAGGAGGACATGCGCAAGACGATCGTGTTCGTCACCCACGACTTCGACGAGGCCGTGAAGCTCGGCGACAAGATCGCCGTGCTCGGTGAGAAGTCGTCGATCCAGCAGTACGACACGCCCGAGGCGATCCTGGCCAACCCCGCCAACGACATGGTGGCGGGATTCGTCGGTGCGGGAGCCTCGCTGAAACAGCTGACGCTGTTGCGGGTCCGCGACGTGGACTACAGCGACACCACGCTCACCGCGATGATCGACTCCTCGCCCGCCGAGTTGCACGAGCGCTTGACCGCGCTGGGCCGGACATACGCACTCGTCCTCGACAACCGCCGCAGGCCGAAGCGCTGGGTGCACGTCCGTGACCTGTCCGCGGCGTCCTCGCTCACCTCGGTGGGCAGGCCTATCGGCGATTTGGTGAGCCCGCAGTCCACGCTGCAGGACGCGTTGGAAGCCATCCTCGCTGAGGGCGGAAACGCCGTGGTCACCGGCTCGCGCGGCGAGTACGTCGGCACCATCGACATCACCACGGTCACCGACACCATCCAGCAATTGCGTACCGAACACGTCGATTCGGAGAGTGGGCGGTCATGACGTCCACGGAACTGTCGGGAATCTCCACCAAGTCGGGGTCGAAGCGCGCCGACCGGATCCGCCTGCTGGTACAGCCCGCGGTGGTGCTCGTGCTCGTCGCCGCCGTGGTCACGTGGGCGTTGACCAGGGAAAACGACGTCATCGAGGCCGAATCGCTGAACGCGAACACCCTGCTGACGAAGACCTGGGAACACCTACTGATCACGGCGGTGGTCACGGCGCTCGTCATCGGGGTGGCGGTACCGCTGGGCGTGCTCCTCACGCGGTCGTGGGCACGGCCGGCGGCACCGTTGTTCCTCGGCATCGCCAACATTGGCCAGGCCGCGCCCGCGCTGGGCGTGCTGGTGCTGTTCTTCCTGTGGACGGAACAGGAAGGACTGTGGGCGGCCGCCCTGCCGATCGCCTTCTACTCACTACTGCCGGTGCTGCGGAACACCATCGTCGGCATCTATTCCGTGGACCCCACCTTGGTGGACGCCGGGCGAGGCATCGGGATGTCGTCGCTGGGCGTGCTGCTGCGCATCGAGTTGCCGCTGGCCGTGCCCATGATCCTCGCCGGCCTGCGTACGTCGCTGGTACTCGCGGTGGGCACCGCGACGCTGGCGTTCTTCGTCAACGGCGGTGGACTCGGTGAGTTGATCGACGCCGGGTACAAGCTGAACCGCACGACGGTTCTGGTGGTCGGCGCGGTGCTGGCCGTGGGGGTGGCGCTGCTGGTGGACTGGTTCGGCGCGGTGCTGGAGAAGTACTTCGGACCGAAGGGACTGTCATGAGGCGCGGCGCGAGGCGTGGAAGGCGGGTCGAACGGCGCGGTATCTGCGCCTTGCTGGCTGTCCTGCCGCTGCTGGTGAGCGCATGCGGGTTGAACGTCAACGCCGCGTTGCCGTTCGACGTGCAGGCGGGGTCGATCCGTGAGGTGCCGGAACTCCAGGGCGTGGAGATTACGGTGGGCTCCAAGGACTTCACCGAGAACATCCTGCTCGCCTACATCGCGCAGATCGCCTTGAAGGCCGCCGGTGCCGACCCGATCGACTTCACCAACATCGCCGGTTCGAACAGTGCCCGGTACGCGTTGGAGAACGGCCAGATCGATCTGGTGTGGGAGTACACGGGCACGGGATGGCTGTCCTATCTCGGCCACGACCGACCCATACCGTCCGAACAGGAGCAGTACGAGGCGGTACGGGAGGCCGATCTGGAGGAAAACGGGATCGTGTGGTTGCCGTACTCGGAGGTCAACAACACCTACGGGTTCGCCACCACCGAGGCCTACGCCGAGAAACACGGTCTACGCACGCTGACCGACGTGACGAACTTCCTCAAGGAGAATCCGCAGGAGGCGGTGTTCTGCGTCGACACGGAGTTCGCCAACCGGCCCGACGGCATGCCCGGGGTGCAGGCGGCGTACGGCTTCCCGACCACCACGACGAAGACGTTCGGCGCGGGGGCGATCTACGCCGCTGTGGCGAACAACACATGCAACATCGGTGAGGTGTTCATCACCGACGGTCGGATCGCCGGGCTGGACCTTCGCGTGTTGGAGGACGACAAGCAGTTCTTCCCCCAGTACAACGCCGCCATCACCATGCGCGAGGACTTCTACGAGCGGTATCCGCAGATCGCCGAGGTGCTGGCGCCGATCTCGGAGGCACTGACCATCGACGCGATGATCGAGTTGAACAAGCAGGTGGACGTCGACGGCAGGGACGCGGCCAAGGTCGCGCGCGACTGGATGGCCGAGCAAGGCTTCATCGAGGTCGACTGATCCCGCGCCACCACATATCACCGTGTCCGCAGGTTGCGTCGTCGTGTCCGCAGTCTGCGTAGATGTGTCCGCAGCTCACGTCGGCGCGCCGGGTGGCTGAACCCCCAGACGGCGAAGCAACTCGGCCTCGATGATGTCCAGCTCCGCGCTGACAGCCCGGTGCGCGGCCTTCCGCCGAGGTGCGGGCATGCGTTCGGACGCTCGTACCGACGCGCTGAGCTGCTCCAGCGTCGAGCGGCTGCGCGTGACGAAGCCGTGATCGTCCTCCGTGGCCCGGTCCGAGCCCGCCAGTTGGGACAGACCTTCGGCCGCACCCGCGATACGGGCGAGCAGCGCACCGCCCCGGCCTTGGTACTCGGGCAGCTGTGCGATGTCGATGCCCATCCGTCGGGCCTGCTGGTGGTCGTATGCCTCCCTGATCGCGCCTGCCGCGCGGACCACCAGGGGTGCGAGCACGCCGGCGGCGGCGGGCACGATCACCTTCGCCATCCGCACGGCGTTCTTCGCGCGTTTCGGCGTCCACCCTGTGTCGTCGGCTTCACTGTGCGTTCGCTCCGCCTTGCGGCCCATCGCACCGGTTCCCTTCGTCGTGCCTGTTCTCGCAATGGCGCTGCAACCGCGCGCTCACTGTGTCTATCGGAGTGTCTGTCGGAGTTGTCTGTCGGCTCACCCGTGAACTTACTGTTCGCCTCCTGCCCGGGCACGTCGGCTCCGCATCGGTGGCCTCTCATACAGTGAGTGACATGGCTGCCGAGGTGTTGCTGGACGCGGGGGTCGTCACGCGGTGTCGCCGCCGCGTACACCTCGACCACGATCCCACCATGCGCGACGCCCCTTTGGCGCCTCCCGATCCGGCCGCTGAGCAGCGCATCGCCGATGCCAGAGAGCACAGGGCTCGTGTAGCGGAATGGTTGCAGGCTGAGACGCACGGTAGTTGGGCGGTCATTCCGGCTGGGCTGCCCGCAGCGGAACGTGAGCGGTTGACGCGGGCGGCCCTGAAGGAGGAGGTCGCCTATATCTGGAACGGCCTGTTGCCGGTCGATGTCGCCGGGGGCAGGCGCGGCGGTGTGCAACTGCTGGTACGTGCTTCCGGCGGTTACGTTCCGGTTCTGGTGGTGCGTCACCGCATCACCGACCCCGGTGAGGGCGCGCGGACGACGGTGTTGCCCGATGTCGATCCCGATCGCGCGGGCGTGGATGAGAAGCGCAAGGTGCGTTCTCATCCACGTGACCAGCTGCGGTTGGCGCATGCGCGGCGGCTGTTGGAGGCGGCCGGCTACGCCGAGCCCGGCCGGTCCCTGGGTGGTGTCGTCGGTTTGGACGCCGATGTCGTCGTCTGGCACGACCTCAGTGCGCCGACGTGGCCGGGTGGGCGAAGCGCTTTGCAGGAGTACGACGACAGGTTCGCCGATCGTCTCGCCGTGGCGCGGGCGGCGGCGACGCGGGCGGAGGCCTTGGCGAAGCCGTCGCGCATCCTGGAGTGCAAGCGCTGTCCGTGGTGGCCGGTGTGTGAGGCGGAGTTGGTCCGGGAGCGCGATGTCAGTCTGGTCGTGCGGGGCGAGGACGCCGTCGAACTCCGCAACGCGGGAGTGTCTACTGTAGACAAGCTGGCCGCGCTGGACCCCGGTGCCGAGTCTCCGATCCAGTGGACCGGCACCACGTTCGTCGACGCCGTCGCTCTCGCACGGGCGTGGTTGGCCGATCTCACCGTGGTGCGCAGGGTCGAGACCGTATGCGTGCCACGCGCCGATGTCGAAGTGGACATCGACATGGAAAGCTTCGGCGATTCGGGCGCCTACCTGTGGGGTTGTCTGCTCAGTGGTGCGGACATCGGTATCGAGCCCGGCTACCGGGCGTTCGTGACGTGGGATCCGTTGCCCACCGACGACGAGGCGCGTTCGTTCGCGCGGTTCTGGGCGTGGCTGTCGGAGGTGCGGGCCAGGACGGAGGCCGCGGGGTTGACGTTTCGGGCCTACTGTTACAACGCGCTCGCCGAGAACCGCTGGTTGTACGCGTCGGCGGATCGGTTCGCCGGTATGGACGGTATTCCCACGCGGCAACAGGTGCGGCGTTTCGTGGAGTCGGACGAGTGGGTGGACCTCTTCCGCAGTGTGTCCGATCAGTTCCTGTGTTCGCGCGGTAAGGGCTTGAAGGTGGTGGCGCCTGTCGCAGGGTTCTCCTGGCGTGACCCGGAGGCCAGCGGTGAGGCGTCGATGCGCTGGTATCGCGATGCGGTGGGCATGGACGGCGGTGCGCCCGACCCGGCCCAGCGTGAAAGGTTGTTGCGTTACAACGAGGACGACGTGCGGGCCACGTATGCGCTGCGGGTGTGGATGAGCAACGAGGCCATGCACGCCGTCCCGTTCATGGGTGAGTTGTAGCCGAACCGGCCGGTGTTTCAGCGTGGCGCCATGCGCAGGGAGCCGTCGAGGCGGATGACTTCGCCGTTGAGGTAGTCGTGTTCGACGATGTTCACGGCCAGTTGTGCGTATTCGTCCGGGCGGGCGAGACGCTTGGGGAAGGGGACGGACGCGGCGAGTCCCTGGCGGAATTCCTCGGTGATGCCGGCCATCATGGGGGTTTCGACGATGCCGGGCGCGATGGTCATGACTCGGATTCCGTGTGAGGCGAGGTCGCGTGCGGCGGGGACGGTCATGCCCGCGACTCCGCCCTTGGAGGCCGAGTAGGCGATCTGGCCGATCTGGCCTTCGAACGCGGCGACGGACGCGGTGTTGATGATGACGCCGCGCTGGTCGTCGTCGAGTGGTTCGGTGGCGGCGATGGCCTGTGCGGCCAGGGTCATGACGTTGAAGGTGCCGACCAGGTTGACTTCGACGACTTTGCGGAAGAGGTCGAGGTCGTGCGGGCCCTTCTTGGACAGGATGCGGGAAGGCGGGGCGATTCCCGCGCAGTTGACGACGATGCGCAGGGGCGCGTCGGAGTCGGTGACGGTGCCGACGGCTCGCTGTACCTGCTCGGCGTCGGTGACGTCGGCCTCTACGAAGGTGACGCCGTCGCTCGGTTCGGCTTTGGCAATGGAGGCTTCGAGGTCGACGGCGAACACCCGGGCTCCTTTGGCGGCGAGTGTTTTCGCGGTCGCGGCGCCGAGCCCGGACGCGCCACCGGTGACGATGGCTGCGGTGTCTTGGATCTGCATGTTCGGGTCCTTTCCGTGTCGTTCGTGGTTCTTCTCTGTAGTCGGCGATCGCCCGCCTTAGGTTAACGGCCGTTCGCGTCGGAGGGGTGATGTGCGCATCGCGACTTTCTGTTAGTTGTGCGAACGAAGCGATCACCCTTATGGTCGAAACGTGTTCACGTCCAGACCAGAACTCGCCGGTACCCACGGCATGATCGCCACGACCCACTGGCTCGCCTCGGCGACTGGTATGGCGGTGCTGGAGGACGGCGGGAACGCCTTCGACGCCGCTGTGGCCGCCGGGTTCGTGCTGCAAGTGGCGGAACCGCACCTCAACGGCCCGGCCGGTCAGGTGCCCGCGATCTTCGCGACCGCTCAGGAGCGCAAGCCCCGCGTGTTGTGTGGACAGGGTGTATCGCCCGCAGCGGCCACGCCCGCGCACTTCCGCGATCTCGGTCTGGACCTCATCCCCGGCAGCGGCCTGCTCGCCGCCACGGTGCCCGGCGCCTGGGACGCGTGGTTGCTGCTGTTGCGTGACCACGGCACCAAAAGCCTGCGTGACGTGCTGAAATACGCCATCTCGTACGCGTGGCAGGGCGTCCCGGTGGTCCGGCGCATCACCGAGACCATCGACTCGGTCGCCGAACTGTTCATCCACCACTGGCCCAGCTCGGCCCAACTGTGGCTGCCCGGAGGCGAGGCCCCCACACCCGGATCGTTGCACCGCAACCGCAAGCTCGCCCGCACATGGCAACGCCTGCTCGGGCAGGCCGAGGTGCACGCGAGTCGGGAAGCGCAGATCGACGAGGCCCGACGCGCCTGGTCCCACGGATTCGTGGCTGAGGCCATCGACGAGTTCAGCCGGAAGGCGTTTCGGGACGACTCCGGTCGCGAGCACGCGGGGCTGCTCACCGGCGACGACCTGGCGTCCTGGGAGGCGACGTACGAGGACGCGGTGATCACCGACTTCGGCGAGTGGAGCCTCGTCAAGTGCGGCGCGTGGACGCAGGGGCCGGTCCTGGCCCAGCAACTGCGCCTGCTGGAGGGGTTCCGGGATCGGCTGCGCTACGTCGACGGCCGCCCCGACGCGCGCACCGTGCACCTGGCCACCGAGTGCGCGAAGCTGGCGTTCGCCGACCGGGAGGCGTGGTACGGCGACACCGATGTGGACCTCGGCATGTTGCTGTCGTGGGAGTACGCCGAGCAGCGGCGCGCGCTCGTGGGTGATGAGGCCAGCGCGGAGCTGCGCCCTGGCGGACCGAATCCGAGACTGCCCGCCGTGCTCGAACGCACGCTCGGCGGTCAGGGCGGGACGGGGGCCATCGGCGAACCCACCGTGGACACCCTGGGACGGACCCGTGGCGACACCGTGCACATCGACGTGGTCGACGCCGAGGGCAACATGATCTCGGCGACGCCTTCCGGCGGGTGGCTCCAGTCGTCGCCGACGATTCCCGAGCTGGGTTTCTGCCTCGACTCGCGCGCGCAGACGTTCTGGCTGGGGGAGGGCCTGCCCAACTCGCTGGCGCCCCGCAAACGGCCTCGCATCACGCTGTCGCCGTCGATGGCCCTGCGCGACGGCGAGCCGACCCTCGCGTTCGGCACGCCGGGCGGGGACCAGCAGGACCAGTGGCAGCTGTGTTTCTGGCTCGCCCACACAGTGGGTGGCCTGAACCTGCAGGAGGCGATCGACGCGCCCGCGTGGCACACGACGGCGTTTCCGAGTTCGTTCTACCCGCGCGCGTGGCAGCCGAAGGAGCTCGTGGTGGAGTCGCGGATGGGTTCCGAGGTGATAGCCGAGCTCACCGAACGCGGTCACGACGTCGTGGACGCCGGGCCGTGGGCGTTGGGCAGGTTGTCGGCGGTCTCGTGTGATCCCGCAACGGGAGTGCTGCGGGCGGCGGCGAACCCGCGGGGGATGCAGGGTTACGCGGTCGGTCGCTGACGGGTCCGCTCAGCCGGTGGGGTCTTCGGCGATGACCCAGTACTCGACGAAGCGGTCGCCACAGCGTCTCGCCGGGAAACCGTGGTGGTCGGGCAGGACTCGGGTCGGCTTCGAGTTGGGCACGGTCGCCCACCGCTGGCCGGTCTTTGGCTATTCTCACCCGTGTGCGACGAGCATTGATCACCGGAATCACCGGTCAGGACGGCCAGTACCTCGCGGAACTGCTGCACAGCAAGAACTACAAGGTTTTCGGCCTGATCAAGGGGCAGAACAACCCGAAACTCGAGGCCCTGCAGACGGAGTTGCCGTTCGTGGAATTGGTCTCCGGTGATCTGCAGGACCTGTCCAGCCTGGTCGCCGCGCTCGAACAGGTCCAGCCCGACGAGGTCTACAACCTCGGCGCCATCTCGTTCGTGGGGCTCAGCTTCAAGCAGGCCGAGTTGACCGCGAACGTCACGGGGCTCGGTGTGCTGCGACTGTTGGAGGCCATCCGCATGGTGGGTGGCAGCCAGAACAACCCGATCCGCTTCTACCAGGCCTCCTCTTCGGAGATGTTCGGCAAGGTCCGCGAGTCGCCGCAGGTCGAGACGACCCCGTTCTACCCTCGATCGCCGTACGGCTGCGCCAAGGTCTTCGGCCACGACATCACGGTGAACTACCGGGACAGCTACGGCCTGTTCGCCTGCTCCGGCATCCTCTTCAACCACGAGAGCCCGCGTCGCGGTATCGAGTTCGTCACCAGGAAGGTGACCAACGCGGTGGCTCGCATCAAACTCGGCCTGCAGGACACGTTGGTGCTCGGGGATCTCGAACCGAGGCGGGACTGGGGTTTCGCCGGTGACTACGTGCAGGCCATGTGGTTGATGCTTCAGCAGGACGAGCCCAGCGACTACGTGGTGGCGACTGGTCGGACGCACAGTGTGCGGGAGTTCGTGGACGCCGCGTTCCGGCACGTCGGCCTCGACGACTGGGAACGCTATGTCACCCAGGACGAGCGGTTCTTCCGCCCGGCAGAGGTCGACCTGTTGGTCGGTGACGCCACCAAGGCCCGTACCGAGTTGGGCTGGAAACCGGAGGTCGACTTCGAGTCGCTGGTGGCGATGATGGTCGACCACGACCTGAAGTTCGAAGCGCGTAAGGCCGGAATCCAACAACCGTGATCTCCTACGCGCAGAACGCGGAGGACGTCGTACTGGCCCGCTTGTTTCGGCAGCAGGCCACAGGCCGCTACGTCGATGTCGGTGCCGGGGACCCGGTCGAGGATTCGGTCACCAAACATTTCTACGACCGGGGTTGGTCCGGGATCAACGTCGAGCCCGTCCCGCAGTTCGCCGAACGGCTGCGGAAGAAGCGGCCGCGGGACGTGACCCTGCCGATCGCGCTGGGAGCCACGGAGGGGAAGGCCACCCTGCACGTGGTTCCCGAGGCCTGGGGACGGACCACGATCGACGATCAGTTGGCCCGGCGGTACCGGGACGACCAACGGTGGCAGGTGGATGAAGTCGAGGTCGAGGTCGCCACGTTGGCCTCCATGCTCGACGAATATCCCGGCGACGTCGACTTCCTCAAGATCGATGTTGAGGGCGCCGAGCGGGACGTCCTCGCGGGCGCGGACTGGGTCCGCCATCGGCCGCGCGTGGTGGTGGTCGAGGCCACCACACCCGGCTCCCCGGACCCTGCGTACGAGCAATGGGAACCCATCCTGTTCGAAGCCGGGTATCGTTGCGCGCTTTTCGACGGGCTCAACCGTTTCTACGCCCAGGCCGATGATGACGAAGCACTGACCTGCCTGGCCGTGCCGGCGAATGTCTTCGACGAGTTCGAACGCCACGACGTGGCACGTATGCAGGCCGAGATCAAGGATCTGCCCGCGACCCGGGCTAGTGAGACCGGGTACATCAGGCGCCTAGAGCGACGGCTTCGTGAGGAACAGCAGGCCCGCGAACAGAACGCCGCCTACATCGCGACGTTGGAACAGGCCGTCGCGGTGGAACGGCGGCGTGCGGAAAAAGCCACCCGGTACGCCTCCGCGTTGGAGGCGCGGATCTCCGAACTGGAGGCGGCAAGGAAGCACGCCGCGTCGACGTCGAAACGGACGTGAACCCGTAAGGCGGGCACGGCGCGGTTCGTGGGACCGTACCCGCCTTACAGGGCCGGAAATTCGGCCGGACTTCAGAGCCCGATCTCGTTCAGCCGTTTCACCATCGCGGCGCCGACGGCCTTCGGGCTGCAGACCTCTTTGACGGCCTCGGCCCCGCGCGCACCCATCGTGCGCCGCAGTGTCTCGCTCTCGGCGAACCGACGCAGCCAGCGCGCGGCCTGCTCGACGTCCGGTTCCGCCCAGAGCTGGCCGGGGCGGTACCAGTCACCGAACTCCGCGCCGAAGCGGTGGTCGCGGTCGTTGATGGGTCGGATGTCATAACCCACGACGGCCGCCGAACCCGGCGGCATGAAGTCGATGTTGCCGCCGTAGCCCGTGGCGATCACCGGTTTGCCCATCGCCATCGCCTCGGCCATGCCGAGTCCGAACCCCTCCGACCGGTGCAACGAGACGTAGACGTCGCAGGTGGCCAGCAGACAGTCCATGTCCGCCCTGGTGAGGTCCCGTCCGATCAGCGTGCCGTTCACGCTCGCCACCGATTGCGCCAATTGCGCGGACAGTTCGGGGAAACGGTGCAGGTCGACCGCCTTGATCACCAGGTGTGCGTCGGTGCCCCGTTCGCTCGGCCGGAACGCCTGCTGGAAAGCCTCGATCACCGCCCACGGGTTCTTCCTGGCGTCACTGGACGAGGCGCTGAAGTTGAACAGCACGACGAGCCCGTCGTCGGGAAGACCGAACTTCGCGCGATCGCCTTGGATGTCCGGCCGCTGCGGCACGACGCTCGGAATCACGGTGATGGGCATGTCGGTGGCGGTACGGAAGGCGTCTGCGACGAACGACGACAGCACCCAGAGCTCGTCCATTCGCGGTAACTGTTTCAGCGCGTAGTCCGGGGCTTCGGGCAGCTCCCATGCCCACATCGCGATCGTGTACCGGTCCAGAGCGTGTTCCGGGATCAGCTGGAACTCGTTGACGTTGATGAACCACAGGTCGATCGGATGGTCCTTGCCGCGCCGCAGATCGGCGAGTTTGCGCGGTACGGCCAACGATCGGTTGGGTGCCCTGGTGTTGAACTCGGTGAACGTCATGTCGACACCGGTGTCGACGAGCGCGAGTGCGTGTCGCCGCGCCGACTCCGCCAATCCGGTGGTGGCTCGCGCGTCGGCGAACACGTTGACGCCCGGCCGAGTCGGTGGGACAACAGGGGTGGCCCGTTGCTCGGCGCCGATGGATTCCAAGGCCTTCCGGTACCCCTGGGCGACCACTGGCCACGACGCGTGCTCGCGGACGTATTCCCGGGCCCGCCGACCGGCCTGTCGAGCCTCGTCGGGCCAGCACACCACCCGCTCCAGCAATTCGGACAGCGCTTCGGCCTCGTGCGCGGGTTCGGTTGGGACCAGCCAACAGAACGTCGGGTCGAAGTGTCGATGCTGTGGGAGGTCGCTGGTGATGACGATCCTGCCCGCGCCGAACGCGCGCATCATCACGGCGCTGGTCTCCCCGGCGGTCGGCCAGCGCAGATTGAGAACGGCGTCGGTGGCGGTGATCAGCTCCTCGAACTCGTCCTTGTCCGGGGACAGAGCGAGATGCACCGAGTCGGAGACGCCGAGTTCTGCGACCAGTTGCCGGACCTCGTCGACGACGTTCGGGAAGTCCGCGTGGCCCGCGAGCAACAGTCGGGCCCGTGGCCACCGGCGGCGGACGTCGGCGAAGGCCAGCACCGCCACGGTCGTCCGCTTGATGCGGTTGAACCCGCCGAACACGCCGAACACGACGTCGTCGTCCTGCCAGCCGAGCCGGGCCCGGACCTCGGCTCGGCTCGTGTTGTCCCGGATCGGCGCGCCGGACGGCACTGTGTGGACCGGTAGGCCGGGGTACCGCTTGCGCAACAACTCGGCGGAGAACGGGTCGTGCACGATCACGCCCTTGCCGGCCGACACCAGTCGTCGCTCCATGGTGAGCGTCTGGTGGTCGAGGTGTTTCACACCGTCGACCTCGACGGCGGGCCAGCCCTGCAGCAGCGCGGGGTCGTGCGGATCGCCCCAGATAGGGCCGTGTGCGTACCGGACTTCCTCGCGGAACGCCGGTGAGTCGAGGCCGCCGAAGTAGCCGAGGTTGAAGTCCAACAACGCGGTGTCGTGCAGCACCACCACGCCGGGTACGTCGAGAGCCCGACGGTAGATCCACGAGTGGACCCCGGCGTGGTTGCCCATCTGGTAGATGTTCAGGGCGTCGCGTGGAGTCTCGTCGTCCGGTCCGGCCACGGGGACACCGGGCGGGACCACGGCTCGTTTCGGGTCCCGGCCGACCGCGGTCACGTCGATGATGTCCGACAGCGCTTCGAGCAGCTCGTAGCTGTAGTCGGCGATACCGCTGCGCTCCGGCGGCAGCGGCGTCCACATGCGGTGTTCCATGGCTCGACCGATCACCGCCACGCGATCAACGAGTAGCGACCGCGCTGCACCACCGCCGGGTCGACCGGTCGGGACTCCACGCGGGAGAAGCCATTCGATTCCATGAGGAACCGCAGGAAGTCGGCGTGCACCGGGCGGACGGCGAACGGGTCGAGATGGAAGTCGTGAGCGTGTTCGGCGGCACCGGAGGCGGTTTCGACGATCAGCACCCCACCCGGTTGCAGAGCCGTCGCGGCCAGTTCCACGAACCGGGCCAGTTCCGTCGGCTGCTGCCTCTCGGCGTACCGGAACGCCGTGACCGCACCGAGCGAGCGCTGGGCTGTGGCCGCGAGCTGCTCTGAAGCGTCGCCGGACTCGATCGTCAGGCCGAGCTCCTCACAGTGTCGGCGGATCGCACGGTTGTCCGAGGCCGCCCGGTAGGGCAGGCCCGCGTCGCGGACGAGTTCCAGCCATTCACCCCGCGCTGGCGCCATGTCGAACACCGGTCCGGTCGCACCGCTGTCCCGGGCCGACGAAACCACATCCAGATACGGCTTCCTGGCCGCCCGGACACCCTCGACATGGCCGTCGAGCAGTTCGGACACGGCGAGTTCGAGGAACGACTCCCGCTCGGGGACTCGGTCCGCGACCTCGGAAGCCGAGGGCTCGGGCCGTGTCGCGCGGAGTTCGTCGAGGAACTTCTCAAGCCGTGCGTGCCGCAGTCGGTCGTACCGTGTGGTGGCGTTGTGGGCCTCGACCTGCTGTTCCAGTTTCTGCAGGCGCTGCTCGACGTCGTCGTTCCGCTCGTCCGACTCGGCGATCTGCAATCTCAGCTCACTGATCTGGGACTGGAGCCTTCCCACCGAGGAGTACAGCCGCTGGTTCAGCCCGGCCATCAGGTTCTGGTCGTGCTGCTGGAGTGCCGCCACCTCGTGCCGCAACCGGTCGGTGGTGGCACGCCCGGATTCGGCCAGGCCTTCGAGCGCGTCCCGCACGGCGAGGTTGGTCTCGATCTGCCACTTGATCTGGCGCCGCCACAGGAAACGCAGAACCAACCTGCCCAACAGGTCGGTGCGCCGCAGCGGTAGGTGCAGCTCCTGATGTTCGGCAAGCCTGGCCAGCGCTTGCGCTATTCGTGTTTCAGACATCATTCTTCCATCGGTTCAGTGGCAGGAGGTGGATCCGGTCTCCTCATTCGGTCAGCCCGGCGAAGATAGTGGACATGACCGGGTCGCTGAGGATGGTGGCCGCGCCCCGCACCAGCGAGCGTTCGGCGATCTCCAGCACGACGACATCCTTGTCGGCGAGCATGTCGGCCACGGCAGCGCCGTCGTCGTCGGCTGTGGTGCCGTGGTGCAGCACCGTCATGTTCCCGAACGCCGCCGCCAGGTACGGCAGGGCCCGGATGGTGAAGGAGTCGCCGAGCAGGCCGACACCGAGCCCGTAGGTGCCGGCACCCGAGGCGGTGTTCAGGACCAGCGGTGTTTGGTACTCCGTGCGAGTCTCCTGCGTCTGGTCCTCCACGCCGTCCGGCGCGACGGCGTAGTCCCGACCGACGGTCTCACCGTCCCGGCCGATCAGCGGCGGGATGTCGGCGGGAACACGCCATTCCTCGGTGGGGGTCACCTTCCAAGTGTCCGAGATGCCCGGCCGCAGCCGTTCGGCCACCGCGCGAGCCATGAGAACGCCGCCCTCGTCGGACCAGTGCGCGTCCTGCGGGCCGTAGACGGGTTCACCCAGCTGCTCACCCCAGTCGAGCAAGTCGTCCCGAAGGTCGAGCACGTAGTCCTCGGCGCTCATCCGCTGCCAGAACTCGTCCACCATCCGCTGGTGGCAGTCCTTGCCGAGGTAGGTGTCCGGGAGGTGCTCGGGTATGAGCGAGGCCTTGTCGGGGGCGATGACCGTGATGAATGTGCGCCCGGTCGCTTCGATGCCGTTGCGGAGTTTGCGTAGCCGGGCCACGGTCTCCTCGAGGGGCTGTTCGAGCTGACAGTGGCTGGAGATCTCGTCCCCGAGGTAGAGCCACTCGTCCTTGCCCTCGACCACCGCCGGGTATTCGACGTGGTCGGGTGGAGGCGGGGGTGCTTGGATCGGCCCGGCGTCGTTGCTCTTGTTGCCGAACGGGGCGGGTTCACCGAACAGGCCCCGGCTTATCGCGTCCGCCGCGTGCACGGCGTCCTCGCGGAAGACGAGGTGGTCGGTCGCCCACGGGCCCAGGTCGGTGAAGAACGACCAGCCGTCCCCGGGGCTGGGAAACGGGGCCAGCGCACGGTTTTCGAACTCGGTGGGCCGCGCGCCGAGGGCGAACGCGAACAGCGGTGTCGCGAAGAACACGATGGCGCACACGAGCGCGAGTGTCTGGCGGCCGGAGTGTCGGGGTCGGTACAACGCGTGCTCGCGTGGCAACCAGGATTCGTGCACGGCCGGGAACGCTGCGGGCTGCTCGTTGTGCGCTCTCATCAGTGGCCCTGTTCGTCTCGGTCGGTACGGTGCGCCCGAGCTCGGTGATCCTGCCGAGTCAACCGAGACTGGCGAGTCAGGCGAGTCACAGTCTCGGCCCGTCGACCCAGCGCCGACAACGTGCCACGAGCCCGGTTGGTGAGTCTGCCCGACAGCGTGCGCTCGTCCCGCTGAGGAAGTACGCGTCCGACGAGTTTGCGCAGCGTCGGCGCGAACGGGTCCGGCGGCGGTTCCTGGCGGGCACGCCACGTCTCGTACGCGGCGCGCAGCTCGGTGCGGATCCACTCCGTTGCCGCGTCCATCGACCGGGTGCGCAGGATGTGTTCCCGGGCGGCCTTGCCTCTCCGGCGAGCCTCGGCCGGGTCGTCCGCGACCTGTCGCATGGCCTCGGCGGCGGCGTCGAGATCCGGGTCCGCCCAAACGCCGTCCGCTTGGTAAGGCTTCCAACCCGGCCCGACCTCGGCCCGTTCGTACGGAATCCGCCAGCCGACGGCTGTGTCGAAGAACTCGGTGGTGCCGCCGTAGGCGGTGGCGATGACCGGCATACCCCGCACCATCGCTTCCGCGACGGTTAGCCCGAACCCCTCGCTGCGGTGCAACGAGACATAGGCGTCGTTATCGGCGTAGAGAGCGTCGAGTTCGGCGACGCTGAGGTAGCGGTCGAGCAGTTCGATCCGGTCGTCGTCGCCGATGACGTACCGCAGTCGCTCCTCGGCCTCGGCGTGCAGGTGCCCGTTGGTGGCCTTGATCGTCAGCCGCACGTCGTCGCGATCGCCGAACGCCCGGCGGAACGCCTCGACGACGCCCCACGGGTTCTTCCGCTGACCGGTGCTGTTGAAGTCGAAGGCGAACAGGAACCGGACGGGCTCGTCCTCGGCACGCACGGGCCGCGGTTTCTCGCCGGGGTCGAGTACCGGGACGGGGACCACCTTCACCGGCACCGGCGAGTGCGGCGCGATCGCCCGCGCGCAGAACTCGCTGACCGTCCACACCTCGTCGACCAGGTCGAAACCGGCGTGCAGGTGTTCGGGGAAGTCCTCCAACTCCCACGCCCACAGGCCGATCCGGTAGCGTTCGTGCCCCACCTCGGGGTGGCTGTCCAGCAGGAGTTCGGTGTAGTCGGCGTTGACGGTGATGATGCTGACCGGGAACTTCGGCCTGCCCACGGTGTCCGGCGCGTCCAGCTTGGTCCGGACCGTGCGCGACAGCGAATGTTCCTCCACGACCGAGACGATCGGTACGCCCGACTCCTGGACGGCGCGGATGATCACCCGGCCCATCTCGCCGATCCCCAGTTCGGCCGTGTGGTAGCCGGCGATGTTGACACCGAACTCGTCGACCGGCCCGGACGGCGTGGCCGGTTCGCGCGGCAGCGCCCATTCCGGCAACAGGCCCTCGGCGAACCCGTGGGTGCGACACCACTGCCGAAAACCCTCGCTACTTCCGTGCAGCGGCTTGGGAAAGGCGGTCTGGAGGTCGGGTCGATGCGCCCAGACCCACATCGTCAGCCGGTTGAGCCCGGCGCTTCTCTCCGTGGGAGACGTCGGCGCGGCGAGCCAACGCCGGAACGCCGCAGCGCCGTCGTCGCCGAACGGGTGTGGTGGAAGTTCCGCGGCGCCGCGTTCGAGCGGGTCGTCGGCTCGCGCGTCGATGGCGTCGAGCCATTCGTTGCGGAACAACCGGCGCATCTGGTCGGTCAGCGGTGTTCCGTCGGACAGTCGGGCGAACCCATACTCATAGTCCTCAGTGGACTGATCAGGCGTTGTGTCTGCGGCGGGTGACTCGGCCGTCTCCCGGTAGCCCGCGGCGCGCAGTCTGTCCGCGTAGCCCGCGCACAACTCGCGCAGGGTGCGGTTGTGCGAGAGCCGGAACCGTGGAGTCCGGCAATGATCGGTGAGTTGCCACGGTTTTTCGGGACGGTATCCCGGCAGGTGGAGGAAACGCAGCGGGGATCCGGCGGCCTCGACCGTTCCGTCGGAGCGGCGGCTCAGTGGCCGTTCGTGCAGATTCCAATACGCCGCGCCGAACCCGGGGTCACGGACCACCGTGTGCGGGAACAGGCCGGGCACCAGCTCCAGTATCCGCCCCCGCTCGTCCGGGTCGGCGCGGACGGACCGTTTGCGCCAGAAGTCGAGGAACGGCCGTGCCGTCGATCCGACGGCGAGGAAACCGTCGTCGAAGGCATGTGACTGCTCACCGGGCTCCTTGCCGTCCTGGGGCAGAGGCGCGAGCATCTGGGGAACGAGCGTGATGCCGTGTTCGACACCGAGCCGCGCGACATCGGTCAACGGTGCCAGCACCTCGGTCTCCGGGGCCAGGTACATCGCGACGTCGACGTCGGCCAACAGAGTCTTGAGCAGTACCGGAATCGCCGCGCGGACCAGTTCGGATTCCGACAGGCACGTGGCGAGCCGAAGGAACTCGTCCTGGTCGATGTCGAGTCCGCGGTACCCGATGACCCGGTGGTCGGCCGCTTCGCCGGCGTACTCCGGCCGGTCCACGACGAGGACGACGAAGTCCCCGCCGGGATGGTGGTCCAGATACGACCGGGCCAGCGCGCGCGCCACCGGCAGTCGCCGTTCGCTGATGACCGTGCACGCGGCTGCCTGTGGCAACCGGGTACGGACGTCAGCCATCGGCCGGCAACGCCTGGAGCTGCAACGCGACGATCTCTTCGAACACCTTGCGAAGCTCGGACAGCTCCGGAGCGGTCACCTGGATCCGCACGACCGTCGTGCCGTGTGCGTAGTGAGCCCGCGTGAGCGCCGGGGCCTCTTCCTTCTTGTCGAGCTCGTTGGCCTGCACACCCTCGGCGGCGATGTCACCGTTGTAGTCCTCCAGGCCGTACTTGTCCTGAAGCTCCACGAGACCGTCGACGGCGTCGGCGGCATCGGACTCGGAACTGACCTCGACCGTCAGCACGACGGCCCGGTCACCGGAAGGCAGTTCGGCGACGGCCATCCTGGCATCGCCGGCCCCCGCCTCTTCGAGGACCTCGTTCTCCTCGTCGGTCAGCACCTTGCCGGCCACCACCGCTTCGAACGTGGTGACGTCCGGCCGCTCGTCCACCGTGCCGGGCAGCGAGGCGATGGCCAGGTCGTCCGGCGGCTGGGGAGTCGAGGGGGGAGCGGAGGGAGTCGGCTGCTGCGTCGTCGGGTCCGCGACCGCGTCGTCGTCCGAGCCGTTGAAGAAGAGCAGCCACGCACCGACACCGAGCGCGGCGACCAGGACGACGGCGGCGACGATGCCGATTACCTTCTTACGGCTGCCCGACGACGTCTCGAACGTCTCCGGCCCCTGGCCGCTCTCTTCCTGCTGAGTGGGAGGAGTCAGCGGCGGGAACTCGGAACCGCCCCACGGCGGGCTCTGGTCCGCTTCGGCGGCGTTCCAGGGCTGCCCCGGCTGCTGGAAACCACCGGCCGGTGACATGGGGGCCGGCTGCTGGAAACCCCCAGCCGGCGACGCGAGACCGGACTGTTGCGGGTACCCGGCCTGAGGCTGCTGCGGCTGTTGCGGCTGCTGGGGTGCCTGCTGGGCCTGCCAGGCCGATACCACCTGGGTGCGCTCGGCACCCCCGAAGTTGGGGTCCTGTTGGTTCGGCTGCGGGGTCCCCTGCGGGAGGCTGGCCGGGGAGATGATCTGGGTCGAATTGGCGCTGCTGTCCGCGGACTGGTCCGGCTGGGGTTGCTGTGGCTGCTGCGGTTGCGCTTGCTGTGGTTGTGCCTGCTGGGGCTGGACCTGCTGCGGTTGCGCCTGCTGTCCTTCGGCGGGATTCTCACCACTGGTCACCGCGGATGACAGCACCTGGTCGCGGCGAACCCGGTAGTCGCCTGCGGAGAGGCGACCGGACGCAAGCTCCTCGTCCAGCTTGCGCAACTCTTCCTGCCAGGACACCGTGAGGCCCCCTATCTCGAACCCGGACAGCGACACGTGACCGGTCAGTACCACTGATGACTCTCGAACCCGGGACTATTCTGCACGTCCCAAAGCGGGCATGTCGGTGAGGGTGGAATCGTGATCTGACCGCGATCTTTTCGGGAAATGTGGTTATCGACCCACGGGCAGGACCTCCTGCAGTGAGTCCACCATGTGTTGCAGCCGGTCCGTGAGCTCGGCGTTGTCGCCGTCGGCGGGCTCGGTGATCACCATGGCCACCGTGTACTCACCGGAGGCGTACCAGGCTCCGCTCACCTGCTTTTCCCCGAAGGGACCGCTCGCCATGTAGAGCGGACCTTCGCTCTGGCTTTGCTTCTCGGACAGGGTGACTTGATACAGGTACTCGGCCACGGCCTGCGCCTGTGCCGGTTCCTCGGTCCGCAGCACCAGGAGCTGGTAGCCGGTCGAGCCGTCCAGCGAACCGCGGACGATCACCTCCGTGACGCCGTGCTCGGTGAAGAACTCGGCGGTCTTCGCGGGGTAGAGCCCGATTTCCATGCCGCGCTCCACCGACATCGTGGAGTTGTTCGGGCTCTGCTCGCCGGGCAGGGACGGCAGCCGGTCCGCCAGCGCGGCCTCCTCGGTCCTCTCGTCCGCCCCGGTCTTTCCGGGCATACCGTCGTCCGGCGACGCCACGGCGCTGGGCGCCGGAGTCGAGGAGTCCTGACCCAACCACCACGCGCCACCGATCACGGCGCCCAGTGCCAGGAGCACCGCGCCCGAGACCGCCACCCAGGTCAGCCCCGGTCGACGCGGGCTGTCGTTCCCCGTGACCGGCGGTCGATCGCCCTCGGGCGGCGGGAGGTGTGAGAAGTCGGGATAGCGGATCAGTTCCGTGGGCCGTTCGTCGGCGGGGCTGGGTGCGGTGGTGGGCGTGTCACCGGACAGCAGCGCCGCCGCGTTGAGAGCGGGCGACTTGGGTGGCTCGGGCGACTGGTAGGGCTCCTCGGAGGCGGTCCCGGTCGAGGTGCTCCCGGTGGAGTCGCCGGCCGCTCGTGCGGGATTGGTGGCTCGCCAATCGGGGGCACTGCTCTGTGGGACGGCCGTCTCGGCCGAGGTCTCTTGCGAGTCCTCCGAGGCGGTGGGCGCGGGCTCGGCCGGTGCCGTAGAGGGCGGTGTAGAAGGCTCTGCCGTCGGCGTAGAGGGCTCTGCTGTGGAGGCCGTGGAGGCGTCCGAACTCGTCGGGGCTTCCGAGGTCTTCGCCCCGTCCGTGGTCGCGGAACCCGACGAGCCGGTCGAGGTCGTCGCGGGAGCCTGCGGTAGAAGTGGGGCCCCCGACACTTCGGCGAGGATGTCCTCGCGTCGCCGTCGGTGCTCGTTGCTGCTGATGGCACCCGCGGCGAGCTCGGCGTCCAGACGACGCAGTTCTTCTTGCCAGGACATCGCCAACTCCCCCTGAGCGGTGTGTAGCGCGTACACCCTAGTTCGCCACGCGTTCGCGTGACATTTTGGCGGTAGAATCGAGTACATGATGTTGTTCGGCCGAAACAAGACGCAGCTGGTATCCGCCGACGAGGCTCTGCCCGGGCGGGCCGAAGCTCTTGTGACACCCGACCTGCATGCCGTGTTCCCCGAGCGGCGGATCAAACCGCCGTTCCCGGAGGGCCTGCGCACGGCGGTGTTCGGCCTCGGTTGTTTCTGGGGAGCGGAGCGGCTGTTCTGGCAGACGCAGGGTGTGTATTCCACGGCCGTCGGTTACGCGGGTGGGCACACCCCCAACCCGACGTACGAGGAAGTCTGCACGAGCCTCACCGGCCACTCCGAGGTGGTGCTCGTCGTGTTCGACCCGAACCAGGTCTCGTACGAGTCGCTGCTGAAGGTGTTCTGGGAGGGCCACGACCCGACGCAGGGCATGCGTCAGGGCAACGACATCGGCACCCAGTACCGGTCGGCGATCTACTACACCAACGACGAGCAGCGGGAAGCGGCCGAGGCGTCGCGCGAGTCGTTCCAGAAGGCGTTGCGTACCGCGGGCTACGGCGAGATCACCACGGAGATCGCTCCGCTGCGGGAGTTCTACTACGCCGAGGATTACCACCAGCAGTACCTGTACAAGGTGCCGAACGGTTACTGCGGCATCGGTGGCACGGGCGTTTCCTGTCCCGTGGGTACGGGGGTTGGCGGCGCCTGAGCGCCGCCACGCCGGGTTCCTCCCGAAACCGCGCCGAAAGGCGCTGAGGCGACGAATAGCGATAAACAGCGACAAAACACGAGGGCGGTGGCTTTTCGGCCACCGCCCTCGTCGTCGTATGAGAGCGGACGACGGGATTCGAACCCGCGACCCTCACCTTGGCAAGGTGATGCGCTACCAGCTGCGCTACGTCCGCGTGCCCGGCTTCTCGGCCGGTGCGCAGAACACTTTACACCTTTCCGTTCCACCGCTTCACGGTGGCCCCTCCCTGGCCCCTTCCCGGTCTCTGTCCAGCCCCTCCCTGTGCACCGCTTCGGATCTCTTCTCGCGAAGAGATGCAGGTACGCGAGTGACTCCGTATGGTGTTCAAAGTTCAACCGAAAGGGCGACAGCCCGAAGGGGGTGCCTGGCTGAATGCGGACCGATTCAGGCTCCACAGCCGATCAGCCAGGTCTGATCGAGCGTATCCGTCTCGGGGACGACGCCGCGTTCGGTGAGCTTTTCCGGGAGCACGAGACGGCCGTGCGCAGGCTGGCCCGTGGGCTCGTGTCAGATGCGTCTGAGGCCGAGGACGTCACGGCCGAGACGTTCTTCCGCGTGTTCCAGGCCATCCGCCGGGGCAACGGCCCCAGTGAGAACGTGCGTGCCTACCTGTTGACCGTGGCGAGACGGGTCACGTGGGAGTGGCAGGCCGCCCGGCGGGACGTGCCCGTCACCGATGACGAACTCACCGCCAGGCTCGGTGCGAGCACCGACTGGCTCGACTGGCAGAACCGGACCGCGGAAGTCGCGCTCATCACCCGTGCGTTCACCAGTCTCCCCGAACGTTGGCGGACGGTTCTGTGGCGTACCGAGGTCGAAGGCGAGCAGCCTGCCGTGGCGGCGTCTCATTTCGGGCTGAGCGCCAACGCCACGGCAGCGCTCGCACGGCGTGCCCGGATCGGTCTGCGCGCCGCGTATCTGCAGGCACATCTGGCCGCGGACCGCAGCCGGGGTAGTTGCCGGGGCGTGGTGCGCAAGCTCGGCGGCTACGCCGCGGGCGGCGTCACGGGTACCGAGGCCCGCAAGATCGCCGGTCATCTGAGTGGTTGTTCGTCCTGCCGATCGACTTATGACGAGCTGCGGCGGGTCTGTTCGATCCTGCGGACGCACGCGGGCGTCGTCGTGGTCCTCGTCCCGTTGTCGGGTCTGGCGTTGGGCACGTCCGGGGCCGGTTTGGGAGTGGGTGCCGCCGTGGCGGCGGGTGCGGGCGGTTCGGCCACCACCGGCGGTGTCGCGGCCGGTGGGAGTGTGGGCGCGAGTGCGGTGACCGCCATGGCCGCAGGTAGCGGCAAGGTCGGCTTGTCCTTCGTGTCCGCGGCGGCGGTCGCGGGCATGGTGGGTACGCCGGTGCTCGACGTCATCGAGTCCGGACGGGCGGAGGTCCCGACCGAAGTGGGTACGTTCATCGAGCTGTCGAGCGCTTCGAACGGCGATGACGGTGAGGACGGGGCCTTGCCCGGGGCTGCCGCAAAGACGCTTCAGGGCAGGGGACACCGAGCGAGCGCGGCCGTGGACGAGCCGTCGGCGTCATTGCCCGGGCCGCCCGCTGATTCGTCGAGCGGTTCGCTGCAGGCCACGGAGTACACACTGCCCGCCGAGAGCGTCGCCGTGGGTACCGGTGTTCCTTCCTCCTATTTCTTCCCGTCCGACCCGTCCAAGACCCCGGGTCGGAGTGAGCCATCGGGTTCCGTCCCGCTGGAGGCGACACAGCCTTCCGAGCCGGGCGGTGAGGCGCGCGACGATCGATGTGATGCGCAGTGCGCCGTATTGGGCGGCGACGGCGGTGACAGTGCCGGTGATAGTGCCGGTGCCGGGACCGGAAAGCCGACGGATGCGGGCGATGTCTTCTCGTAGCCTTTTTCCGGTCTTTCCTCGGGGCCCGGTCGCGTGGCGCCTGACGGGAAACGTCGAAGTGGCGCGGACTTCCCGCCGACGGGACGATCACGGTAACGTTGCGGTGACGATCTGTTCAGGACGGGCTAGCGGAGGAAGCGGATGAACCGGTTCGCCCAGGGCTCCGACGGTCGGGCCTGGATTATCCGTGCCCATATGGAATGGCGTCGACCCGCCACGGCCGAGGACTTCGAGCACGACGTGGCGGCCAACCGTGCGCCCGGTATCGCGATGATGTGCGTGGCCATAGTGCTGGGCCTCGTGCTTCTCGTGTGGATGCCCGAGGGCGTCGTGATACCGACCTGGGTTCCGTTGGCACTGTTGCTCGTGGCGTTGTTCTTCCCTCTGCGTTGGGTTTTACGGAGGCCGTGGACTGTGGTGGCCGAGACCGAGGGGGACGAAACGGGCGAACGTCCTTCGGAGCGGTGGGTTGGCACGGTCATCGGCATGTTCAACGTACACGGTGAAGTGCAGCGCATCGCCAAGTCGATCCAGAAGGAAGACCTGCCCGATTTCGACGGCCCGTTGCGTCCGGTCGAATGAGTCGGGCCGAGTTGGTTCAGGCCGGCTCGCCTTACGTTCTCCTTCGGCGGCACGCCGACGGCGGTGTCCTCGTGGGTCGGCGAGACGCTGGTCGGCAAGCGATTCTCAGATCATCGGTGAGACGGTCGCGTCGCACCGCAATAACTCTCAGTGTCCATGTGAGAACATAGAGTGATCAGTCCTGTACGTAACGTGTGTGCTCAGATCTTGCACGTCACCGGATGAACGCAGAGCATGGACGCTGTGTCAAGTGTGTTGACCACGCAGACCGTCGTGGCCTTTGGTGTGGGGGCTTGTCTCGTCGGCCTGGTCACCGTCTTCGTCGTCCTCATCCGACGTCGGAATTCGGGTGGCGCCGTCGACGACGCGGTACTCGACGCCGTCCGGCTCATGGCGGACTCGCCGTTGGAACTTCGGCGAGGTCTGAACCAGGATGCGGCGGACAAGATCACATCGCGTCTGCTCAAACTGTTGCGGTGCGTCGCGATCGGAGTGACCGATCGCGAGGGAACGTTGCTGTCGTGGGACGGTGAGGCAAACGACCACTACGTCGATCTCGTCGATCCCATCGGCACGGCCATCCGCAAGAAGCGGCACGAGGTCGTCTCGCACAACAAGGTGCCGTGCAATCACCGAGGTACCTGCCGGATGCGAACGGCCGTCATCGTGCCGCTCATCATCGAGGACGCGACCGAGGCGGTGCTCATCGTCGTGGATCGCACACGTGGCAGGCGCATCGTGACGATGGCCGAAGCCGTGTCGAAGTTCGTGCGAACACAATTGGTGGCCGCGCGGCTGGAGGAGGCCAGGCACGAGCTCCAGCAGGCCGAGATCAAGGCGTTGCGGGCGCAGATCTCCCCACACTTCGTCTACAACGCGCTCAACACCGTCTCGTCGCTGATCCGGACCGACCCGGAGGAGGCGCGGGAGTTGTTGCAGGACTTCGCCGACTTCACGCGCTACTGTTTCCGCGCCGAAGGCACCTACACCACGTTGTCCGACGAACTGCGCAACATCGACAGGTACCTGACCATCGAGGGCGCACGCTACGGCAACAGGCTCAACGTCCGCCTCAAGATCGCGCCGGAGGTGCAGTCGGTGGTGGTGCCGTTTTTGTTGATCCAGCCGCTGGTGGAGAATGCCGTCAAGCACGGGATCTCGAAGAAGCCCGGTGGTGGCACGGTGACCGTGGTGGCCCAAGACCTCGGTTCCGAGGCCGAGATCAGTGTCGAGGACGACGGTGTGGGCATGGATCCCGCGCTGTTGGAGGGGATGCGTGACTCGCGCAGCAGCGCGCACATCGGCCTGACCGGTATCAACCGCCGCATGCACCAGGTGTATCGCGATCAGTACTCGCTCATGGTGGAGACCGCTCCGGGGGCGGGCATGAAGGTCACGATGCGGGTGCCGAAGTTCGTGCGAGCCGTGCGGCCCGACATGCCCGGGTACTCCGTCGACGAGTCGGCGGCGCCGCGTCGGGGGCCCGCGCAGGCGAGGTCGGGCGTCGCGCTCGGGTCGTAGACGGTCGGGGCGAGAAAGTCCGGTTCGTCGATTCTGCGAGGCGAACATCACGCTCGAGTTCGAGGGAAGCCCGCGGAAGTACGCTGGCTGCATGAGTCGCAAGGACATGCTGATTTCCCGGCTTCCCAAGCTCGGTGAACGAGTTGAGCGCAAAGATGTCGTCTCCGTCGTCAAGTTGCACGGTGTGATCACGTCGCAGGCATCACCGCTGGCGGCTCGCGGTGTCATCAACCTGGCGTCGACGGAGTCGGCGCTGAAGCGCGCCTTCGGTCACGAGCGGCTGAAGGCCGTCGCGTTGCAGATCAACTCGCCCGGCGGTGCGCCGACGCAGTCGAGCCTCGTCGCTGAACGCATCCGCCAGCTGGCCGACGAGAAGGGGGTGCCGGTACTCGCGTTCACCGAGGACGTGGCGGCTTCCGGCGGTTACTGGTTGGCGTGTGCGGCCGACGAGATCTACGCACACCGCACGTCCCTGGTGGGGTCCATCGGGGTCATCTCGAACTCGTTCGGTTTCGCCCGTCTGCTCGAACGCTTCGGTATCGAGCGCAGGCTCTACGCGACGGGGGAGGGCAAGTCCCGGCTCGACCCGTTCAGCCCGGAGAGGCCCGAGGACGTGGAGTGGCTGAACAAGCTGCATGCCCAGTTGCAGGACCTGTTCGTGGAGTGGGTCAAGCAGCGGCGTGGGGACCGGCTCGTCGAGTCGGACGAGCTGTTCACGGGTGACGTGTGGCTCGGGCAGAAAGCCGTTGAGCTGGGGCTCGTCGACGGGGTCGGCAATCTCCGGGAGATCGTGGGGAAGCGGTATCCCGACGCGGAGATCGTGGTGGCCGAGCCGAGGAAGCCGTTGCTGGCGAAGCTGGGTGTCGGGGCTCCTGCCGCTGCTGTGCTGGAGGCGGTTCAACACCGTTCGCTGTGGTCCCGTTTCGGACTGTGATCGACACCCACTATTCTTGGGGACGGCGGGCGGGGTTCGATTCGCCCGACAGCGTAGTGGACATCGACCCTTGCAAGCGGCAGGATGCGTTTCACTGTGAGTGCTCCCCATGACACACCGAGGCTGCTCGTCCTCGCCGTCGACGACGAGCCGCCCGGTCTTGCTCAATTGAGGCACTGCCTGGAGGCGAATCCACACATCGGCGAGGTACTCCCCGCCGTCGACGCCTCGGAGGCGCTACGTCTCCTCGGCTCCGACGACGAGCGGATCCGAGTGCGCAAGCAGCGTGGGCTACCTCCTGTGGACGCCGTGTTCGCCGACATCAACATGCCCGGCCTGTCGGGAATGGAGATGTCGCGTGTGATCGCCTCGTTCAACCCGGCGCCCGTGCTGGTGTTCGTCACCGGTCACGCGACGGAGGCCGTCGAGGCGTTCGATCTCGGCGCCGTGGACTACGTACTCAAGCCCGCGCGCCAGGAACGCATCGACAAGGCC
This sequence comes from Saccharomonospora sp., assembly GCF_027317685.1. Lineage (NCBI taxonomy): Bacteria > Bacillati > Actinomycetota > Actinomycetes > Pseudonocardiales > Pseudonocardiaceae > Saccharomonospora > Saccharomonospora sp. The sequence goes on along the minus strand of NZ_DAHVQP010000120.1, from coordinate 18,261 downwards.
GTGTCGCGGGTGCTGGAGAAGATCGAGGCGGCCTCGGGTTACCGCAGGTCGGCCGAGCCCGCTCGGGGCCGTGACGACGACGAGGTGATCCCCGTCGAGTTGGCGGGCACCACCAAACTCATCCCACGCTCGTCGGTGCGCTGGGTGGAGGCTCAGGGCGACTACGCCAGGTTGTTCACCACCGAGGGCAGTCACCTGGTGCGCATCCCCCTCGCCCAGCTGGAGGAACGCTGGGCCAAGGCCGGGTTCGTGCGTATCCATCGTTCGTTCCTCGTGTCGTTGCCCCTCGTCACGGAGCTGCGCATGGGGCAGGGTGGTTACCAGGTCGTCATCGGTAACGAGGAGAAGGTGCTGCCCGTGAGCCGCCGGCACACGCGGGAGTTGAAGGACAAGTTGGTCGGATCGTCCCGCATGGGATAGCGGGCCATGACAGACGACGACAACGACAACGACGACAACTACGACAGCGTTCGCGGTATCCGGCGGCCGGACCCGACACTCGGCAAGCGGGCACGCTCGGTCGAGCCGCAGCGGCCGACCGTGGCCTTGTCGTCGTCGGCGTCGTCGGCGTCGTCGGCGTCGTCGGCACTGTCACCGGAGGTCGCCTCCCCTGGTGAGGGGCACGCCAGAGCTCAGCGGCAGCGCGTCGTGCTTGCCGAACCGCGGCGGAGATCCAGTTCGTCGATGCGAGCCAGGGTGGAACTGGCCGAGCAGACGAGTTGGGGCAAACTGCTGGTCAAAGACCTCGTCAAAGTGCAGTTGCGGGCGGGTTCGTTGCTGTTCGGGCTGGTAGTGGTGGTGTTGGGGGCGTTGCCGCTGTTGTTCCACCACGTGCCCGAGGTGACGACGTGGCGTGTGGTCGGGCTTCCGTTGCCGTGGATTTTGCTCGGAATCGTGCCGTTTCCGCTCCTTTTCGGTGTCGGACTGTGGTACAACCGGCTGGCGGAGCGACACGAACGGGACTTCGTCGCGATGATCGAGAATTGACGTCGGCAGCAAGATGCAGCGAGGGAACAGTCCGTGCAACTGAACCCGTGGGCCCTCGCCGGTGTCGCACTGGTCGCGGCCGCGACTCTGTATCTCGGCTACCGCACCTCGCAGTCGGCCAGAAGTACCGACGACTTCCTGATCGCCAGGCGAATGGTGCGCTCCAGACGCAACGCCTCGGCCATTTCCGGTGAGTACATCTGTGCCGCGTCGTTTCTGGGGGTGTCGGGGCTCGTCCTGAAGGACGGCGCCGACGCGTTGTGGTTCCCGGTCGGTTTCACGGCGGGCTTCCTCGCTTTGGTGATCTTCGTGGCAGCGCCGTTGCGCCGGTCGGGTGCGTACGCGATCCCCGACTTCCTGGAGGCGCGACTGGGGGCCACGGTGTTGCGGAGCACGTCCACGTGCTTCGTCGCGGCGTTGGGGCTGATCTACCTGGTGCCGCAGTTGCAGGGCGTCGGTCTGGCATTGGAGTCGGTCGTCCCCGGCGTGGAGGGCTGGTGGGGTTCGACGGTCGTGGTGGCGTTCATCGTGGCCAACGTCATGCGGCGTGGCATGCGTTCCGTCACCCTGGTGCAGGCATTCCAGCACTGGATCAAACTCTTCGCGCTGGCCATTCCGACCTTTCTGTTGTGCGCGGTGTTTTTGGGTAGCGGGGGCGAGGGTGCCTCCGGCGGTCTCGGCGCGGAAGCACCTCCGGAGTTCACCGAGGAGACCACGGTGACCGTGGGCACCGACGTGACACTGCGGGTGGGTGAGCCGACGGCGGTGCACGAGCTCGACAAGGACTCGCCGGAGCCGACGGTGTGGATGCCCAGCATCGACTACCCGGTGAGCGAGGGGCAGCGGTTGCTGTTCCCGGCCGGGTCTTTCGTGCCCGTGGTGAGCGACGCCGAATTGGACAACGCGAGTTGGCTGCGCCCCGCCAAGGACGCGGACGACCTGTGGTGGACGTATTCGGTGATCACGGCGATGTTCCTCGGCACGATGGGGCTGCCGCACGTGCTGGCCCGCTTCTACACCAACCCCGACGGCAGAGCCGCCCGCCGCACCACCGTGCAGGTGTTGTTGCTGTTGGGCGTGTTCTACCTCTTCCCGATCCTGTTGGGGGCACTGTCCCGCCTGTACGTGCCGCAGTTGTTGGTGACGGGCGAGACCGACGCGGCTGTGCTGGAGCTCCCGACCGCCATGCTGCCGGGCGTGGCCGGTCAGGTGGTGGTCGCGGTGCTGGCCGCGGGCGCGTTCGCGGCGTTCGTGTCGGCGTCGTCGGGACTGTTGGTCAGTGTGGCCGGCATGGTCGCCACGGATCTGTTGTGGAACAAGACGAGGGACTTCCGCATCGTGGTGTTCGTCGTGTCGGGACTGGCCGCGGCCGGTGCCGTGGTGCTGCCTCACGACGACCTCGCGCACACCGTGGGCCTGGCGTTCGCGTTGGCGGCGTCGACGTTCTGTCCGGTGCTGTTGCTCGGCATCTGGTGGCGGAAGTTGACGTGGGTCGGCGCGCTGCTGGGGATGCTGGTGGGCGGCACCGGGGTGCTCACGGCCGTCGTGTTCTATGTGGTGTCCCGGGTGAACGGGGAATCGGTGCCGTGGTTCGTGGCGCAGCCCGCCCTGTTGACGGTGCCCGCGGCACTGTTCACCACGGTGATCGTGAGTCTCGCCACCGCTCGGCGTGTGCCGGACGACGCGGGTGTCGTGATGCTTCAGTTACACGCTCCCGACCGGCTCGGGTTCATGTGTGATCGACGTGGTGGTGGGCCCACGGTGCGACGGTGGGACGACACCGATCGACGTCACAGGAGCTGAAGGCTCATGGGCGTCGCACAGAGGGGCATGCGACGATGGAAGCGTGAACCACTCCGCCGATGTACCCACGGTTTCGGTTGACGATCTCCCTTCCGGGGAAGGATATGTGCTGCTCGATGTGAGGGAGCAGGACGAGTGGGCGGCGGGTCACGCGCCCTCCGCTGTCCATATCCCGTTGGGCGATCTGCCGGCGCGAGCCGCCGAGCTCACCGAGCTGGCCGACGACCGTCCCGTGTATGTCGTCTGCCGTACCGGTGGCCGGTCGGAGCGGGCGACCGCCTGGTTGAACGCGGCCGGTGTCGTCGACGCCGTCAATATCGCGGGCGGGATGAAGTCGTGGGCGACTTCGGGATACCCACTCGTCGGCGACTACGACGACGTGCCTCCCGAGGTGCTGTGACCTTTTCGAGGGCCTCGGGGAGATCGGGGAAGGACGGGTGAATCCGATGGCACCCGGGTGGAGTCCCGGACCGGGACAGCGGGCTGGGTATTTCCGTCCCCCTTCCCGTCCCACCGTGCGGTGGGTCGCCACGGTGCCCGAGAGCGCGCGGCCTCGACGATCGTCCGAAGAGGCACGTTCGCGCGTCCCCTATCCGGGTCCTCCGGCGTACGACGTTCCACCGCGCTGGGGTTTCCCTCAGGTGGCGTGGCGTTGGCCGACGGCTGTGCCCGGCACCAGGACGGCCGTGCCGGTCGCGTCGCAGCGGTTGCTGCTCATCGCGCGCAACGTCGTGACGTTGTTGTGGGCGCTGGCCGGTTTGGTCGCTGTCGCCGGAGGCGCGGAGCTGTGGCGCTACGTGCTGCTGGTGTTGAGCCGCGACACCGCACTGAGCCCCGCCGTGGTAGGGGCCTCCGATGCGCTGGTGCTGTCGTTCTCGCTGTTGACCTTCGTGATGTCGGTGTTCGCGTTCGCCGTGACGCTGTGGTGGTTGTTCGTGGCCCGGACAGCGGCGGCGGACGAGGCCGGGCAGCAACCGCCTCGGCAGAGCTGGCAGGTGCTCGTGGGGATCCTGGTGCCGGGGCTGAACCTGGCGATGGCGGGGTCGATCCTGGCCGAGCTGGAACACGCCGCGACCCGTCAGCCCGCGAACCGGCGGCCCAAGCCCTCCCGGCTGGTGCTGGGCTGGTGGGCGGCGTGGATCGTCAACGCGGTACTGCTCACGCTCACGGTGATGTGGCGTTCGCGCGACGGGGTGCAGGCCCAGGTGGACGCCGTGTTCCTCTCCGCGTTGACCGATCTGTCGGCGGTGGCGCTCGCGTTGCTGACGGCGGAGGTGATCCGCAGGTTCACGCGGTTGCTGGCGCCGATGGAGGAACGGCTGGTCCGCCCGCTGCAGGTGTTGGAGGTCAAGGGAGCCCCGGAGGTGCCGCGCCGGGCACGGCCGAAAACGGCGGCGCGCTGAGAACCGCTGAGAACGTGGCCAGGTCTTTGTCGCACGTTCTCCACGGGGCGGCTTTCCGCGGCTAGCCTGGCGAACATGGTCTCGAAGCATCTTCTTGTGTCCACGACGACGGATTCGGAAGCCGCGGCACGGGAGCTCGCCGCCAAGGCCGTCGAGGCTCGGCTCGGCGCGTGTGCCCAGGTGGTGGGCCCGATCACCAGCGTGTACCGATGGGAGGGCAGCGTGCACACCGACCCCGAGTGGCGGGTGGAGATCAAAACGGCCGACGACAAGGCCGAGGAGCTCGTGGAGCACATCAAGCGGCACCACACCTACGACGTGCCCGAGATCATCACCACACCGATCGTCGGTGGGAGTGCCGACTACCTGTCGTGGGTCGTGGAGGAGACCCGGCCCGCCTGAGGCTTCCCGACGTTTCTCGACGTTTCCTGACGCTGTGTCACACAGGCGACAAACCCCCGTCACGCTTAGTCTGGACGTGGGTCGAGTAGCGTCGAACCAACCGAACATGCAGGAGGGCGATCGTGGGCAAGGGCGCACGCAAGAAGGGTCCCGGTAAAGGCGGTAAGCGGAAGGTCCGTGACGTCTTCGTAGCACGTCCCTTCGAGGGACTGGCGGCGGAACCGGAGCTCATCGCACTGCGCGAGTTCGTGCCGTCGGCCACCGCGCCGTTGCCGGTTAAGGACGCGGGCGACCGCACGGTCACCCTCGCCTCGGTGCTGCCCGTGGCCGCTGCGGCGATGGTTCGGGCCGACAATGGTGAGGTCCTCATCGGCATGCAGGTGCAGACGAGGTCGTCGGATGTCAGCCGAGACCTCGGCCGCGCACTGCGGTGGGCGCTGAATGCCGAACCCGGCCAGGTGCTGTCCGTGCCCGACACCACCAGCGAACCTCAGCCGGGCGAGCGGTTGCAGGACCTGCTGGAGCCGGACGCCGAACTGGACGTCGAACTGCACTCCGATTTCGGTTGGTGGCTCGGCGAGGACACCGAACCCACCGGCGAGGTGGCGATGTCGCTGGAACGCGCCAACGCCGCCATCATGCCCACCGAGAGGGTCCGCCCCGGCGCGTACTGGACGCTGGCGGGCGAGAGGGCGCACCTGCGTTGGGTCTGGCCCACCGAGGAGAACAAGCTGCTCAAAGGGCTCGCTCGGTTGTCGGCGGCCGGTGAGCTGTCCCTCGGTGAAGGGTCCCGCTACGCGGGCTCGTTCCGGGCTCACGGACTGCTCGTGCCCGTGTGGGACCTCGACCCCGAGGCACACGCCAGGGAATGGGACGAACCCGCCGAGCAGTTCGCCGCGCGGCTGGACAAGGCGCTGGAATCGCTGGATGACGAGCCGCTCAACGCCGAGGAACGACGAGCACGGGACGGCTTGATCGGCCGGCAACTGACCCTGCGGTGACCCGGCCGCACACCGACGCGTGATTCTGCATTTCTGTCCGGCCGCCGACTGGGAGGCGGCGGCCGACAGCGGGACCTACCGGGCGGCGTCTTTGGACGACGTCGGGTTCATCCACTGTTCCGACCCTGAAACGGTGCATCTGCCCGCCAACGCGTTGTGCGCGGGCCGCACCGACCTCGTCCTGTTGTGGATCGACCCGGGGCGGTTGGACGTGCCGGTGCGATGGGAGCCCGCAGACGCGTCCGCACCCGACGGACCGTGGTTCCCACACGTCTACGGCCCTGTTCCGACATCGGCCGTGGTGGCGGTGCACTCGTTCCCACCTGATCTCGACGGACGCTTCCGGCCGGTTCCGGGACCACCCCACACTCGGTGACCGATTCTCGACAGCCGGGCAACCTTCCGGCTTCCTCACGCGTGACCTTCTCAACCGGTGAAGTTCGTCGGCCGGGCACACGGCAGCGTGAGGGAGGGACTACGGTGACCGCGTTCGTACCCACCGTATGCACAGCCCCCCACGATAGCGTCTGGGCGGGTGCCACCGGCTATAGGAAGGAAACGGTCGTGTCTGGCGACCTCACGGACTTCGCCGAGTTCGTGCAGACCAGCCTGCCCGGATTGTTGCGGTACGGGCATGCCCTGACGGGCAACCCACACGATGCCGCCGACCTCGTGCAGTCGGTGCTGGAGAAGATCGGGTCCCGGTGGAACGCGATCCTGCGTAAGACGACCGATCCGCTCCCCTACGTCCGCCGGTCGATGGCCAACGCGCACATCAGCCGGTGGCGCCGGCTCCGACGGGAGAACCTGGTCGCCGACATTCCCGAGCCCGCCTCCGTGGAACCTGCCGACCCGTTCGAGCACGAACCCCTGTGGCAGGCGCTACGCGAGTTGCCTCCGAAGCAGCGGGCCGTCATCGTGCTGCGGTATTACGAGGGTCTGAGCGAGGCGGAGATCGCTGCCTCGTTGGGCATCAGCCAGGGCACTGTCAAAAGCCAGGCCAGCAAAGCGCTCATCTCACTGCGAGGCAAGTTACGCCGCGACGAGGGCAGCGAAGGGAGGGAAGCGGTATGAACGCCTCCGGCCACGATGTGGACGACGTGGACGACGACGAACTCGACACCCGGCTGCGAGAGCTGTTCGCCGACACCCGGCTCGACGTGGTCCCTCTCCCCCGGGTGGAGGAGGAGATCGTCGCGGGGGCTCGGCGGCGTCGCCGACGCCGAGCCACGCTCACCGGCAGTGGCGGCGCGCTCGCCGTCGTCGCGGTCGCCGTGGCGGGTTTCGCCGTGCTGGGTTCCCGTACCCCCGGCGAGGGCGACGGTACGGCCGTCGCCGTTTCGCCGGATCCGCGGGAGACGTACTCGGCGCCCATGCTCACCGCGCCGTCGAGGGACGACGACACGGGCTCGGACGAGATGCCGCAGGACCCCGGAGCCGAATCCGTCGACTCGGACTCGGCGGTGCCGCCGGACCAGCCGGTTCCGCAGACCTCGACACCTCCACAGTCGGACTCCGTGACGATGGCTTCGGCCGTGCTCGACTCCACCGGCTACGGAAGGTTGGAGCTGGGCATGCCGTTCCGAGAGGCCGTGGAGACGGACCTACTCATGGTCGAGGGGGAATCCCCACCACCAAAGAGGTGCGCCGACTACCCGCTCGTGGAGGGCGACGCCGCGGTGAAGAACGTGACCATCTCCGCCGAACACGGGTTGGTGGCGATCACGGCCGAGGGCGCCATGACCCCCGACGGGGTCGGTGTCGGAAGTCCGGCCGACGACGTCGAGGACCGCTATCCGGCGGGAAGCGGTGACGAGACGGCCTTCAACGTCGATGTGGGGGCGGGCAAGTACGAGTTCACGATTTCCGACGGCACCGTCAGCGGCCTTCGGCTGGTGGCGCACACGTACGACTGCTGAATCGACCGGGTGCCGCGCGAGAAATTCTCCTTTCCCGTGCGGCACCCGGAAACAGCGAGAAAGACGTGAGGGTTTTCTGCGCCGACGGCGCGGGCCGGTCTCACAGTTTGCCGCCCGCCACCGGCGGCATCGTCGGGTCGTCCTCCTCGCCCACCGATTCGCGGTAGAGGAACTGTTCGATGTCGAACACGTTGCCCTGGGCCATGTCCACCACGTTGAGCAACCGTTTCATCGAAGAGATCTCCTCCACCTGTTCGGCGAGGAACCACTGGACGAACTGCTCGCTCGTGTAGTCGTCCTCTTCGCGGGCCGCCTTCGCGAGCTGCCTGAAGTCGGCTTCGACCTCCTTTTCCTGTTCGAGTGCCAAGGCGACCGGTTCGCGCACGTCGGTGAAGTCGTTGCGCACCGGTGGTACCTCGGGGATCTCGACATGCTGGTCGGTGTCCAGCATGTATTGGACCAGTGCCATAGCGTGATTGCGTTCCTCCAGCGACTGCCGGTAGAAGTACCCGGCCAGCTGGGGCAGGTCCTTGCCGTCGAGCCACACCGCCAGCGCGACGTACTGCTGGGAGGCGTGGAACTCGTTCCGGATCTGCGACTGAAGTAATTCGTAGAACTTCGACACTGGTTTCTTCTTGAGGCTGGCCATGTCTTCACCATACGTGTGGAATCGTGTATTGATCCACCTTTGTTCGGTGATTTTGGCCCCATTTTTCTGCAATTTATTAGCTAAGGTTTCGCTAATTTAATTAAGCCTTGGTTAATTGAGAAAAGGCTTACCTAAGCATCGGTCGCGGCCACGCTTTCCCTCGTGATCGGGCACGACATGCACCTCGGCCCGCCCCGGCCCGAACCGACCTCCGAGCCCGCGATGCGCACCACCTCGATGCCCGCTTCCTCCAGACGAGCGTTGGTTTCGAGGTTGCGTTCGTATGCGATGACGACACCGGGCGCGAGCGCCAACGTGTTGTTCCCGTCGTCCCACTGCTCCCGTTCGGCCGTCACAGGGTCGAGGCCCGTGTCGATGACTTGCAGCCTGTCGATGCCCATGGCCGCGGCCGCCGCTTCCAGAAACGGCGTGGGACCGCTCACTCGCACGCCCTTCTCGTCGTCCGGGGTGAGTGTGTAGGCGATGAGGGAGTCCTGCGCCAGGGGATACATCACCACGGCGTCGGGGCCCACCATCGTGCACACCGTGTCCAGGTGCATGGTCGCGCGATCCTGGGCGATCGGTACCGCGAGCACGGTGTGGACGAGGTCGTCGGCGAATACCGAGCGCGCCAGCGACTCGGCTCCAGCGGGCGTGGTGCGCTCACCGACCCCCACCGCCAGCACACCGGGGGCGAGCAGCAGTACATCGCCGCCCTCCACCGGGGCGGAGTGTGCGCCGTACGCGCGAATGGCCCCTTGGAACCGCGGGTGATAGGCGTACACCAGGTCGACGAGCGCGGTCTCCCGGCGACGGGCGGGCATCGCCAGCGACGAGATGGCCACCCTGTCCCTGATCCACACCGAGGAATCGCGGGTGAAAAGCAGGTTCGGCAGCGGGTCGACGGCGAAGTCGTGCGGGCGGTGCATGCGACGCACCAGCGAGCCGCCTTCCGAGGCGGGCAGCTCCTCGAACGTCATGCCGGACATCAACACGTCGGTCAAAGTGGCGGGATCCGCGCTCGACAGGTGTGACCGCAGCGCGTCGGCCAGTTCGTCCCCTAGATGCCTGCCGTCGACCGCCGCGTGCACGCCCGCCGCGTGCGCGCGCGGGTCCTCAAGCGTCGCCCGCAGCATGTCGGCGAGCAGCAGCACCTCCACTCCCCGTAGCCGCAGTACCTCGGCGAAGGCGTCGTGCTCCTCCTGAGCCCGGTCGAGCCACGGAATGGAATCGAACAGCAACTGGTCGTTGTTGCGCGGCGTGAGTCGCCGGAGTTCGTTGCCGGGACGGTGTAGGAGCACGGTCCGCAGAGGCCCGACCTCGTTGTCCACGCGCGGGACGAGTCGCTCGGAAAAACGGCTGGAACTGGTGGAAGTCGATTCGGTCACAGAAGTGAGAGTAATGACAGAACCGGCCCTGCGCTGGAAACGAAATGACGCGGCGCGGCGACGTATTGGCTTCGCTCCCGGGTGCACTTGTGCCGCAACGAAGAGTGCGCCTCATACGTGGTTCGTTGCGTGAAGTCGTCGCAATCGACTTCACGCCGGTGGGGGAAACGGTCAGCGGTGGAGCGGGATCATTCGTGGTTTGCGGGGAGAGTCTTCGGGGTGGATGAGTATCTTCGTTCGCGGAGGGTTTGAGTCCGGCGGCTCCGTGTTCGCCGCCACGTTCGGCGCCGTATTCGGCACAGTGTTCGCCCCGTTCGCCCCGTTCGCCCCGTTCACCCCGTTCGGCGTGTTCGGTTCCGTGGTGAACACCCAGTTGTGAACGCCGCCTCCCATGATCTCGGCATAGCGTTCGGCGGCATCGCGGCTGGTGAATCGGATTCGCTGGTCGTCCACACGATTGATGATCGTGCAAGCCATGGTCCCCTCCTGAGAAATCGCTGGTCAGCCGTTCTGTCCGACTCGACCCGGCCTAACTATTAGAACAGGTGTTCGAACGGTGGGTCAAGTCATGGCAACCACGTGACGTGGTCGCGCAGCGCGGCGTAGCCGACGAACGCGACGACGTCGAGCAGCATGTGGGCCACGATCAGTGGCCACAATCGGTCGGTGCGTTGCCAGAACCGGCCGTAGACCAAGCCCATCACGATGTTGCCGACGAACGCGCCCAGCCCCTGGTACAGGTGGTACGAACCGCGAATCAGCGACGAGACGAGCAGTGAGGCGTTCTCGGAGAGTCCGAGCTGGCGCAGCCGAGTGAGCAGATACCCGACCACCAGCACTTCTTCCGCGAAGGAGTTACCGAACGCCGACAGAGTGAGCGCGAACGGTCGCCACCACGAGACATCCAATGTGGATGGTTGTACGGCGAGGTTGAACCCGAGCTGCCAGGCCGAGAAGTAGAGCACGAGCCCGGGAATGCCGATGCTCGCCGCGAGTGCGATCGCCCACACGGTGTCCTTGCCGGGGCGTCGTGCGTCCAGTCCGATTCGAGACAGACGAATACCCGCGCGCCATAACAGGTACAGGCCCAGTGCGCCCCAGCCGACGAGTTGCACCACTCCGAGTAGTTGCTTGAGCAGATCGATGACGTCGAGTGCCGCTTGCGACGTGTTGATGGAGACCCGCTGTTGTGCCAATGGTTCCGGCCGCAGAAAAGCGTCCAGTAAGGACAACGCACTGCGAACACCGGATAAACCCAAAGTAATTGAGAAAACGAGTACGACTTCCGCGACGAGCAGTCGTCGCTTGCCGGGGTCGGTCACGGGTTCCGGATAGCTCGGTCGCTGTGGAGCGAACCAGTCTCGGGCTCGTAGGGACACTGTGGCACGTTACATGAAAAGAAGTTTTCGCTGGTAGTGAGCTTTACGCCAGTCCCATGAGGAACCGAATTCACGACTTCCCCTCTTCAACAAAGGGTTTGGGTACTAGGGTCTTACGGTCCAAAGAATCCGAAGAAGGAGGCAAGCCTCGTGACGGCAACGTCCGATGCTGAGGCCGTGGAGTCACCGCCCGTTTCGCGTCGGCCGTGGCATGCCACGGTCTCGCAGCGGGTCTTCTGGCCCGCCGCGGTGATCATTTTGGTCTTCGTGGTGGCCACCGTTGTAGCTCCTGACGCCATGAGCGAGGCGATCGGCGCGATCCAGGAACAGGTCGTCAGCTCGTTCAGCTGGTATTACATGCTGATCGTGTCGGGCTTCGTGCTGTTCTCGTTGTGGATCGGCCTGAGCCACTACGGCGACATCAAGCTGGGACCCGATGAGGAAGACCCCGAGTTCGGCCTCAAGACGTGGTTCGCGATGCTGTTCGCGGCAGGCATGGGTATCGGCCTGGTGTTCTACGGGGTGGCCGAGCCGCTGAACCACTTCGCCGGCATCCCCAACCGGGCCACCGGCATCACCCAGGACGAAAGCGGTGCGCAGGACGCGCTGGTGCAGACCTTCCTGCACTGGGGACTGCATCCGTGGGCCATCTACGTGGTCGTCGGTGTGGCCGTCGCGTACGCCATCCATCGCAAGAAGCGGCCGGTGTCCATCCGTTACGCACTGGAGTCGCTGATCGGCAAGCGCGTACACGGCTGGCTCGGAGACATCATTGACATCGCCGCGGTCGTCGGCACGTTGTTCGGTGTGGCCACTTCGCTCGGCCTGGGGGTCCTGCAGATCGGTGCGGGGCTCGACTTCCTCGACATCGTGTCCGACCCAGGCAACATGACTTACGTCATCCTGATCGGCGCGATCTCGATGCTCGCCATCTTCTCGGTGGTCACCGGGGTGAAGAAGGGCATCAAGTGGCTGTCCAACTTCAACATGGGCCTTGCCGGCCTGCTGATGTTGATCGTGCTGGTCTTCGGCCCGACGCTGTTCATCTTCAAGGACCTGGTGCAGTCGATCGGCGCCTATCTGCAGAACGTCGTGCAGATGAGCTTCAACACCACGGCGTACGAGGGTGAGGACGGCAACTCCTGGCAGGGCTTTTGGACCACCTTCTACTGGGGCTGGTGGATCTCGTGGGCGCCCTTCGTCGGTGTGTTCATCGCCCGGATCTCGCGCGGCCGTACGGTGCGGGAGTTCGTCGCGGGCGTGTTGTTGGTGCCCACGGCCGTGACCATGCTGTGGTTCACCGTGTTCGGCGGTACCGCGCTCTACCGCGAGCTGTTCGGCCAGGGTGGCCTGGTGGGCACGGACACGGAGGGCAACGCCACAGTGGACACCGAGGCGTCGCTGTTCGGGGTTCTCGAAGCCCTGCCCGGTGGGACGGTGCTGTGTGTGGGCGCGGTCATCCTGATCGTGCTGTTCTTCGTGACCTCGTCCGACTCCGGTTCCCTCGTGGTGACCATGCTGGCGTCCGGTGGCGATCCGGAACCGCCGAAGTGGCACCGTGTGTTCTGGGGCGTGTTGGCGGGTGCCGTCGCCGTCGCGCTGCTGCTCGCGGGCGGGTTGAGCGCGTTGCAGACGGTGGCCATCCTCATCGCGCTGCCGTTCAGTGTCGTGATGCTCGGCATGTGCGTGTCGATCATCAGGGACTTCAGAGCGGAACGCACGGCGATGCTGCGGGTGCAGCGCAGGCTGCAACGCGAACAGCTCACGGAGCACGTCACCAACAGCCTGATCGACGAGGGGCTGGTGGACCCGAGTGACGCGAACGGGTCCGAGGGGGACGGCAAGGGCAAGAAGGAGAAGGTCCCTGTGAAGTCCTGATCGACCTTCTTTCGTACGCATGTGTGCGGCGTCCCTCGATCGTGGGGGCGCCGCACACGTTTTTTCAGGCGCGTTCGTCGACGCGGTTCAAAAACGGGCAGCCGACGAGCTTGCGTAGCTCCACACCGAGTTGTGGCGGGTTCTCCACGGGACGGGAGAAGGCCAGGCGCACGTCGTGGTCGTCGTCGGCCGTCTCGACTCGGAGTCGGATGCCGCAGCGGTCGATACCCAGCGGGCGGATTCGGCCACCCACCAGTTCGGGCGGCAGGTGCCGGGACAGGTGGCCGATGACATCCGCGTGTTCGTGTTCCAGGTGCTGCAGCCAGCGACTCTCGTAGCCGCACAGCGGGTCGGGCACGGCCGCGTCGAAGGTGACGGGGCTGAGCGGGTGGGTGCCTTCGCTGTCGGCGAGGACGACCGAGGCGGGTGTGAAGCGGAGCATGGACAGGCCGTGTCCGAGATCGAGCAGTCGCGGGTCCGGTTCGGTGGACGCATCGGCGATGGTCAACGCCCGGGCGCGAGCGGTTCGGTCGTCGAGTCCCCGGAGCCAGCCGGTCAGCCACAGCAGGCCGCGCACGGGCTGCCGCAGGGGCACGGGCGCCTCGTCGATGATCTCGAGCGTGACGGCCAGTTCGGCTATGGCGTTGCCTCGCACGCCGACGGCGAGGGGGTCGTCGGTGGGGAGGGCGATGCTGAGGTCGTCGCCCGCGTGCAGGTGCCACAGGGCGGGCGTGGTCCGTTCCGACCGGGTGTGGTCGCCGAGAGCCGGCAGTAGGCTCGCCGGACCGCCGCGGACGGCGATGGTCTTGGCTCGTTCCGCGGGGCGCGGAGTCGGGGGACGGCGGGGGACAGGGTCGCTCACAACACACCTCCTATTAGGTAAGCCTAACCTTGGAAGCCCCGGGGTGGGGTGTGGCGTGTAGCACGTGATAAGCGTTCGGTGGTCGAACAGTTTTGTCCGAAATACGTTCGCTACTAGCGTGGGGGATGTGACAAGCGCTGTGGAACTCCCGCCCCCCGGCCCTCGTGGAATCCCAACCCTGCTCGCCAGGCTTGTCGACGACTCGGCCCTGTTCCCACCGGGCGAAGCGGCAATGCCCGATGCGCTGGCCGGTTACCTGGAACACAGGTCGGGTGAGTACGCCGGAATGCAGGGTTTTTTCCTGTGCCCGGCGTCCCGGTTAGCGGAGATGATCACTGAGCTCATCAAGATCCGGCCGAAGGAACCGCTGCCGCTGTCGTTGATCATCGACACCGGGCTCGGTGGCGTACCGAAGGCCATCTCCATCGTCGAATCGCGTGAGGAACTGCTGTCCCTGCGGATGGTGGAGATGCCCGCGCCGTCCGACGTCGACGAAGTCTGGCTGGAACGAGTGTCGGAGTTCGTCCCCGAAGACGTCATCCGTGTCGTGGAGCCCCGCAGGGGGGTCGGCTGGCTGGACGGAGTACGCAAGGTCCTCGAACACGGCAGCTGGCCCAAGATCCGCTGCGGCGGTGTGTCCAGCGAGAACTTCCCGAGCGTGGACGAGGTGGCCGACTTCTTCGCCGTGGTCAGCAGCGTCCCCGGCGCGTCGTTCAAGGCCACCAACAGTCTCCACCGGGCCGTGCGGCACACCGATCCCGAAACCGGGTTCGCCCACCACGGCTTTTTGAACATACTGGTCGCCGCCGCTCGGAGTCTGTCGGGTGGGGATGTGCGCGAGGCGCTGGCCAGCACCGACGGCGAACAGCTCGCCGCGGAGGTCGGGGGACTCGGCGACAAGGCCGCCAAGGTGGTGCGGTCGCTGTTCGCCTGCTATGCCTCGGCGACCTTCGACGAAACGATCTCCGAACTGCGGGAACTGGGCCTGCTATGACCAGGGAGAGCTCGCTGACGCTGGATCGCGGGCTCGCACTGTTGCAGGCCGTGGCCGACGCGGGGGAGGCGTCGGCCACGGTGACGGACCTGGCGGAGGCGATCGGCACCAGTCGTGCCGCGGTGTACCGCCTGCTGGTCCCGCTGGCCGAACGTGGCCTGGTGTGGCGGGACGGCAGCCGCGTCCGGCTCGGTTCGGGTGTGCTTCGGCTGGCCGAACAGATGTTGCCGCAGTTGCGTGCGGCGGCGCGGCCGGTGTTGCGGGGACTGGCCGACACCGTGGGGGCCACGGCGCACCTGTCGGTGGTCGAAGGCGACCAGGTACACGTCGTCGCGGCGGCCGAGCCGCTACGGACGACCTTCCACGTGGCGTATCGGCTGGGCAGCAGGCACCCCGTGTCGCGGGGCGCCGTGGGCAAGGCCCTGGGCCTGCGTCCGAGGGGCCGGGGGTGGGCCGCGGTCTCGGGTGACCCACAACCCGGTACCTACGGGGTCGCGGCGCCCGTGCGGGGCGTGGTCGGGATCAGGGCGGCGCTGGGTGTGGTGTCGTTGACGGCCCTGGACAACGCGGTCGTCGGTCCACAGCTCGTGGAGGCGGCGAACACGCTCGCGGAGGCGCTGCGTACCTGATTACGCGCCTGTGGTGTACCCGCGGTGTCCTCGCAGCGTCTCTTCGGCTTCCTCAGCCTTATCAGCCGAGGAACACGCTGCCGAAGGCCACGGCGGACAGTCCGGCGAAGACGAACCCGGCCACGCGCTGCAACAACCGGGGCCGCAGCCTCGAACGGATCTTGCGGCCGAGCAGTACCGCCACTCCCGCGACGGTGACGAGCGCGGCGAAAGCGCCGATGCCCACGGCGAAAGGCTGTGCTGAGCGTGCCACCAGACCGGCCGTGGCCAGTTGTGAGGCGTCGCCCCACTCCGCCGCGAACAGCACCCCGAACGACGTCAGGGCCGCACGGGGGAACGTGACCGGTGCGCCTGCCCGTGCCGCGTCGTGCGCGGCGTCCTCGCCGGTCCGGAACCCCTCGCGCAGCAACATGGCGGCACCGACGCCGAACAGCACTCCGACGATCGCGGACACCAGTTGATCGGGCAGAAAGGTGAGTGCGCTACCGAATCCGACGGCGATGAGTGCCTGCAGAACGAACGCGCCGACCACTCCGGTGATGACGGCGTCATTGCGGAAACGCGTGGTGAGAACAAGCGTCGCCACGAAAGTCTTATCGGGTAGTTCGACGGCCGTCACCAAGGCGAAGGTCGTCACGAAAGCCAGGAGAGCGGCTGACACGGAAAGCACTCACCCCTTTCCTCTGCAACGATAAAGGGGATGAGTGGGAATTCCTAGTGGATGCCTTCGACGAATTGCTTTTTCAGGCGGGTTGAGAATGTGTTACCGGAATGCCTAAGGAATTTTTTCGGCGCACCGAAATCACGATTCTGTGATCGCTGCCACATATGTGACGGGACCTTGGTCCCGGTCGTCTCAGGACCACGGGACCTGACGAAAACCCCCAGTCAGAAGGCATCTTGATCTTATGGAAGTCCTGGAGCTCGCACGCTGGCAGTTCGGCATCACCACCGTCTATCACTTCCTGATGGTGCCGCTCACAATCGGACTCTCGGTCCTTGTCGCCGGCATGCAGACGGCGTGGGTGCGAACAGGTAACGTGCGCTACTACCGCATGACGAAGTTCTGGGGGAAGTTGCTCCTCATCAACTTCGCCATGGGTGTGGTCACGGGCATAGTCCAGGAATTCCAGTTCGGCATGAACTGGAGCGAGTACTCCCGGTTCGTCGGTGACGTGTTCGGCGCGCCACTGGCGATGGAGGGACTCGTCGCGTTCTTCGTCGAGTCGACCTTCCTCGGATTGTGGATCTTCGGCTGGGGTCGTCTGCCCAAGCGCGTCCACCTGGCCTGTGCGTGGGCGTTCTCGTTGGCCACGGTCGCCTCGGCCTACTTCATCCTCGCCGCCAACTCCTGGATGCAGCACCCCGTGGGGGCGGAGTTCGTGGACGGCAGGCCCACGATGACCTCCATCTGGGCGGTGCTGACGAACTCGACGACGCTGGCGGCCGTGCCCCACACCGTCGCCGGCTCGTTCGCCGTCGCCGCGGCCTTCCTCGTGGGGATCGCCGCCTGGCACCTGTGGCGCAAGCGGCACACCGAGGACGAGCACCGGCAGGTCTGGCGTTCGTCGGTGAAGCTCGGCGCGTGGGTCGGTGCCGTCTCGTTCGCCGTCCTCCTGGTCACCGGCGACATCCAGGGCAAGCTCATGTTCGAACAGCAGCCCATGAAGATGGCCGCCGCCGAAGCGCTGTGCCACACCGAACAGCCCGGGAGCTTCTCGATCATCGCCGTCGGTGACGTGGCCGACGCCGACTGCGAGAGCGTGAAGACGTTCAACGTCCCGGCACTGCTGTCGTTCCTGGCGCACGGCGACTTCGAGACCGAGGTCAAAGGCGTCGACGACCTCGTCGTCGAGTACCAGGAGCGCTACGGCACGCACTACCCGGACGATCCCGCGCTCGGCGAGCTCGCCGGGAAGCCGATCGACTACGTGCCGAGCCTGCCGGTGACGTACTGGGGCTTCCGCATCATGATCGGTTTCGGTGCGCTGGGCGCCGCGATCGGTGTGGCGACGCTGTGGCTGACCCGGCGGGGCCGGATTCCGGAGTCCAAGTGGTTCCCCCGGATGGCGTTGGCCGGTATCGCGTTGCCGTTCATCGCCAACAGCGCGGGTTGGATCTTCACCGAGATGGGCAGGCAGCCGTTCGTGGTGGTGCCCAACTCCTCGGGAGTGGACGGGGTGTGGATGTTCACCGCCACGGCCGTGTCGGACCTGACGACCGGCGAGGTGTGGACGTCGCTGATCGCGTTGACCCTGGTGTACGCGGTGCTCGCCGCGGTGGAGGTCTTCCTGATCACGCGCTACGTGCGTGCCGGTGTCGAGGGAGCGCTGTCGGGCGGTACGGACTCCGACGGCAGTGGCGGCTCCGGTGGTCGCGGCGGCTCCGGCGGCTCCGACGACGGAGACTCCGACTCCGATTCCGACGCCCTGGCGTTCGCCTACTGATGCGGGAGGAACGACGGATGTCACACCCACAAGATCAAGTTTTCCACGGGCCTCTACCTGCGGTTTGTGGACAACTTCAGGAGTTGTCCACAGCCTGTGGAGAACTTGTTTCACGTGAAATGAACACTCTCGCGGGAGGGCTGTACTAATGGATCTGCCCACCCTGTGGTTCTGCATCATCGCCCTGTTCTGGCTGGGCTACCTGTTCCTGGAGGGCTTCGACTTCGGCGTCGGCATGTTGCTGCCCGTGCTCGGGCGTGACGACACCGAGCGCCGCGTCATGATCAACACGATCGGGCCCGTCTGGGACGGCAACGAGGTGTGGCTCATCGTCGCCGCCGGAGCGACGTTCGCGGCGTTCCCTGCGTGGTACGCGGGGCTGTTCTCGGCGGCCTACCTGCCGTTGCTGATACTCCTGCTCGCCCTCATCGGTCGAGGTGTGGCGTTCGAGTATCGGGGCAAGGTCGACTCCGCGCGCTGGCGCGCCACCTGGGACCGGGTGATCATCCTCGGCTCGTGG
>NZ_DAHVQP010000118.1:0-2163 GCF_027317685.1 Saccharomonospora sp. | reverse complement strand
GCCCGACTCCTCGGACTCCTCGGACCTGCTGCGCAACACCGCGACGGGACACGGGGCGTGATAGAGCACGGCATGGCTCACCGATCCCAACAACGCCCTGGTCACCGGACCCCGACCGTGGCTGCCCACCACGAGCAGCCGCGCGCCTTCCGCCCGGTCCAACAGCGCATGCGTGGGCCGCTCGGCCACGGCCTCCCACTCCGCCGACACCTCGGGATAGCGGCGCGCGACCTCCTCGAACTGCTCCCGCGCCGCTTCGTGCACGGCCTCCATGTAGTACAACCCCACCTGGCCCGGCGGCGCGGTGGCGTACGTGTCCAACGGCCAGTCGTTCCAGGAATGCACCGCCCGCAACGGCACACCGTGCTCTTGCGCGAACACGAACGCGAAGTCCACGGCCCGCACACTGGTGCCCGATCCGTCCACTCCCACCACCACGGGAGCATCCGATGACGCGGGTTCGCCCCGCACCACCACCAGCGGCTGCCGCAACGTCCTGGCCAGATAGGCGACCGTGGAACCGAGCAACAGCCGGGACAACGCGCCACGCCCCGACGCCCCCGCGACCACGAGACCGGGCTCGATGTCATCGGCCGTCCGGGGCACCGTGTCCTCCGGCGCACCGTCCGGCATGGTCACCAGCACGGACAACTCCGGATACAGCGCCTGGCAGTCCCCCGCGACCCGCTCCAGCTCCTGCCTGGTCGCCTCGATCACGTTCTGCGCGTCGTAGTTCTCCAGCGACACCTCCTGCTGGGTGCGCGGCGGGTCCCACTCCAACGACCACAGGATCACCAATGGCCGTCTCCGCGCCACCGCCTCACCGGCGGCCCACCACACGGCACGATGTCCCCCCTCCGAACCGTCGAAACAGACCAGCACCGCATCACGCGCCTCCGCCGCCGACCACGTCTCCGTCACAGAGCCTCCTGTCCCCGCTCTCGTTCCTGGCCGGCCCACCTCGCCCCGAGCACCAACCCGAGCACCGACATCACCACAACCACAGCGCCGGTGACGACGTCGTTGGCCGTCGCGGCGCCTTCCTCACCACCGCGGTAACCCAACACGAACGGCGCGGCGATCAACCACCCACCGAGCAACAACGTCACGACACCCGCCCACCGGGCGGAGAACGGAGACACCGCTCGCACACCACCGAACACGACCAGCAACAAACCGACGACGATATCGACCACAGCCGCGTTCATCCCCCCGACCGTGCCGGGATGCTCGATCAACCAGGCGCACACCAGCAGCCACACCCCGCTGAGAAGGACAATGGCGTTCGGCAGGCTGCCCAGCGCGTACCGATACGGCACCAAAGACATCGACTGTTCCCGCCGCTCGCCGGCCGGCAGCGCCGACGGATTGGCATACGACGGACGCATCCCCTGCCAAGGTCCTGTGTTGTCCTCCGGAGCCGGAGGCCGGGGTTCCGCCTGCTCCGACCGCTCCGTTTCGGACCGCTCGGACTCGTCGGGCTCGCGGGAAGTCACGTAGCGCCTCCTTCGGCGAGGTCCACGTCATCGACGACGAGCGGAATGCCCTGCATGCAGGTCGTGACCAGCTCGGGTTCCGGCGTGCCACGCACCACGATCCTGGCCCCGGGCCGCGCCTCGGGACCCGCGTTCAACAGCAGGTACTCCCGCCCGCCGGTCACCAGCACCAGACAGTTCGGCTCCACGCCCCGCTCGACCCTGCCGTGAACCCGCACCTGGCCCTCCTTGGGGTTCGTCGAGGATGGGGACTCAGGGGGTCGAGAGCGTTCGGGACCGGACTGTCCCGGCGTGGTCGCGGGTGGAGGCGAGGTGGTGGGCTCGTCCGGCCCGTACTGGTAAGTGCAGCACGTCAACCCGACCGCCACGAAGGCCAACACCATGGCAGCGCTTCTGGCGTTCCCGGCGTTCTTGGCGTTCCTGCCGATGGAGCCGACCCGACGCACGATCGCCTTCACCTCCCGCCCGACGCGACCACGGCGACGGTGTGCGGGTTCCCGGCACGCCCCGCGATCAACCCTCGAAAGCACGAACACCCGAAGCCGTCGTCGGTACTCGACGATTATTCGTGTATTCGTGTCCGTCGGCCTCGGCGATCCGTCCTTCGGTGGTGTCCGAGGTCAACCAGACGCGGACACCGCTACGCGACCTGCGGACACGACTACAC
>NZ_DAHVQP010000110.1:0-9768 GCF_027317685.1 Saccharomonospora sp. | reverse complement strand
CATCAACAACCAGGTCGGGTTCACCACCGCGCCCGAGCACGCCCGCTCGTCGCAGTACGCCACCGACGTGGCGAAGATGATCGGCGCGCCGATCTTCCACGTCAACGGCGACGACCCCGAGGCCGCCTACTGGGTGGCGCGCCTGGCCGTGGACTACCGCCAGACGTTCAACAAGGACGTCGTGATCGACATGATCTGCTACCGGCGCCGCGGTCACAACGAAGGCGACGACCCGTCGATGACCCAGCCGGGCATGTACGACATCATCGACGCCAAGCGCAGCGTCCGGAAGACCTACACCGAGGCGCTCATCGGCCGTGGCGACATCTCCATGGAGGAGGCCGAGGCCGCGCTGCGTGACTTCTCCACCCAGCTGGAACACGTGTTCAAGGAAGTCCGGGAACTGGAGAAGCACCCGATCGCGCCGAGCCCGTCGGTGGAGCAGCGGCAGCAGGTGCCGGCCCAGGTGCCGACCGCGGTGCCACGCGACGTCATCGAGCGCATCGGTGACGCGTTCGTCAGCCTGCCGGGAGGCTTCACCCCGCACCCGAGGGTCAAGCCGGTGCTCGAACGGCGACAGAAGATGTCGCGCGAGGGCAACATCGACTGGGCGTTCGGCGAGCTACTGGCGTTCGGTTCGCTGGCACTGGAAGGCCGCCTGGTGCGGCTGTCCGGCCAGGACTCACGTCGCGGCACGTTCACGCAGCGCCACGCGGTGCTGATCGACCGCAAGACGGGCGAGGAGTTCGCCCCGCTGCAGCACCTCTCCGACGACCAGGGCCGTGTCATGGTCTACGACTCGGCGCTGTCCGAGTACGCGGCCGTGGGCTTCGAGTACGGCTACTCGGTGGCCAACTCCGAGGCTCTGGTGATGTGGGAGGCGCAGTTCGGCGACTTCGTCAACGGCGCACAGACCGTCATCGACGAGTACATCTCGTCCGGTGAGGCGAAGTGGGGCCAGCTGTCCGACGTGGTGTTGCTGCTCCCGCACGGCCACGAGGGCCAGGGCCCCGACCACACGTCCGGCCGCATCGAGCGGTTCCTCCAGCTGTGTGCCGAGCACTCGATGACGGTGACGATGCCGTCCACCCCGGCGAACTACTTCCACCTGCTGCGCAGGCACGCGTTGGACGGCGTGAACCGGCCGCTGATCGTGTTCACCCCGAAGTCGATGCTGCGCAACAAGGCGGCGACGTCGGCGGTGGAGGACTTCACCGGCGACTCGAAGTTCCTGTCGGTCATCGGCGAGCAGGAGATCGACCCGGCCAACGCTCGCAAGCTGCTGCTGACCTCCGGCAAACTCTACTGGGAGCTGGTGGCGGAGCGGCGCAAGCGTGGTGCCGACGATGTGGCGATCGTCCGCATCGAGCAGTACTACCCGCTGCCGAAGAAGAAGCTGCGCGCCGAGATGGAGAAGTACAGCCACGTCGACAAGGTGCTCTGGGTGCAGGAGGAGCCGGAGAACCAGGGTGCCTGGCCGTTCTTCGGGCTGAACCTGCCGCGCAGGATGCCCGAGTCGTTCCCGCGTCTCGATGTCGTGGCACGTCGGCCGATGGCCGCGCCGTCGGCGGGCTCGTCCAAGGTGCACGAGGTCGAGCAGAAGGCGCTGATCGCCAAGGCCTTCGAGGACTGACCTCCACCGTCCGTTAGGAAACCACGACCGCCGGTCTCCCCGCTGGGGAGGCCGGCGGTCGGCTTTTCGGCACCGAATCGGCGAAAATACCCCGGAAAATACTTAAACAGATAAGAATAACATTGCCCAAATTGCCCACCTGACACCACCCCCCACTTTCTCAGGTTATTTTAAGAATTGATCCACGAAATCAGCGATGTGCATCACTTAGCACTGGATCATTTCACATCGATCGACCTATGGTCGGCCTGCGCGCCGATCGAACCGTCAGGGCTTTTTTCGGAACCTGATGCGCTTCTCGTCATCGAAGACGTAGACCGTTTCATGCGAACCTTCGGTGCGCGGCCTCGATTTTTCGGTGGCATGGAATTCACTCGACAAGAGAGGAAAGTACATGGCGTCGCGCGTCGCGGTGATCGGAGCAGGACCGGGTGGATTGGCTCAATTGCACGCTTTCGCAGAAGCGGGCAAGAACGGGGCCGAGCTGCCCGAATTGGTCTGCTTCGAGAAGCAGAGCGACTGGGGTGGAATGTGGAACTACACCTGGCGGACCGGAGTGGACGAGGCCGGCGACCCCGTGCATGCCAGCATGTACCGGCACCTGTGGTCGAACGGCCCCAAGGAGTGTCTTGAATTCGGGGACTACACGTTCGACGAGCACTTCGGTAAGCCGATCCCTTCGTACCCACCGCGCGAAGTCCTTTACGATTACGTTCTCGGCCGGGCCCGCAAGAACGACATTCGCAAATACATTCAATTCGAGACGGCAGTGCGGTGGGTCTCCCACAATGCCGAGAAGAACACCTTCACCGTCACCGTCGAGGAAGTAAAGACCGGGAAGACCCGCACCGAGGAATTCGATTACATCATCGTTTCCACCGGGCACTTCTCCGTCCCGAACATGCCGGATTTCCCCGGGTTCGAGCAGTTCCCCGGTCGGATCCTGCACTCGCACGACTTCCGCGACTCCCGCGAATTCGCCGGGCAGGACCTGCTCATCATCGGCAGCAGCTATTCGGCCGAAGACCTCGCTCTTCAGGTGAAGAAGTACGGTGCCAACTCGGTGACCATCAGCTACCGCACCGCCCCGATGGGATTCGCCTGGCCGGAGGGGATCACCGAGGTTCCGCTGCTCACCCGCCTGGACGGTGACACGGCCCATTTCGCCGACAGCAGCTCCCGGAAGGTGGACGCGATCCTGCTGTGCACCGGCTACCGGCACCACTTCCCGTTCCTTGAGAACAGCCTGCGCCTGCGTACCAAGAACGTCCTGTACCCGGACAACCTGTACAAGGGCGTCTTCTGGGTGGAGAACCCGAACCTGATGTACCTGGCGATGCAGGACCTGTACTACACGTTCACGTTGTTCGACGCGCAGGCCTGGTACGCCCGTGATTACGTGCTCGGCCGTGTCTCTCTCCCCTCCGCTGAACAGATGCGCGAGGAGATCGCCGGCTGGCGGTCCCGGGAGGAGGCGTTGTCCGGCATGGTGGACGCCGTCGAGTTCCAGGCCGAATACATTCGGGACCTCCTCCAGAACCTGGACTACCCGAAGTTCGACCTCGACATGACCGTGGAGCACTTCCGCACCTGGCTCGGCCACAAGCAGGAAAACATCATCGGCTACCGGGACAAGGGCGGCTTCGCCTCGCCCGTCACCGGCACCGTGTCGCCCGCGCTCCACACCCCCTGGTGGGAGGCGCTGGACGACTCGCCGGAAGCGTTCCTGGGCGAGCACGCCGGCAGCGGTTCCGGTGATGGCGCGAAGTAGCGGAGTCGAGTAGGAGACTAAGAGACGTTGAACGGAAGTCGACCCGGCCGCTTCCCCCGGATGAGAAAGGGGGCAGGCGGCCGGGTCGATCCGTGAACCGCTCCTTCACTCGTGTCCCGTCCGCACCGGGAGCGGTCACCGGTGCGGACGAGAGTTCGACGGCCTGTCAGTCAGTCACTCACGGAGTGAGCGTCCAGCTGTTGAGGTTGCCGGTGTCGCCGTAGTAGACGTCGGTCACCCGCAGCTGCCAGGTGCCGTCCGCCGGCGAGCTCGACGCGTCGACCGTGTAGGTCTCGTTCACATCCTCACGCCAGTCCCAGCCGTAGTCCTTCAGCCGGTGCGTGGTGCCATCCGGAGCCACGAGGTCGATCTGCAGGTCACCGCGGTAGGTGTGCTGGATGTCGACCTCCACCGTGGTGGTGGCGGAGGCCGCCCGGCCGCAGCCCTCGACCGTCACCGAACTGGTCGCGGTGGAACGGTCCCCGATGGCGACGCCGGTGTTGCTGGTCACGGGCTCACAGTCGGTGGGCTCGGGGTCGGGGGCGGTGCCGCCGTTGCCGGTGTAGAGCAGCACGTTCGGCGAACCGCTGCCCGGGTTGCCCACCACGCCGCTGGTGCCGTTGTCCACCAGCGCGTCCCTCACCTGCTGGGGGCTGGCCGACGGGTTGTCGGCCAGGTACAGCGCCGCCGCGCCCGCCACGTGCGGGGTGGCCATCGAGGTGCCGCTGATGGTGCTGGAGTCGGAGTCGCTGCCGATCCAGGCGGACGTGATGTCGCTGCCCGGGGCGAAGATGTCGACGCAGGTGCCGATGTTGGAGAAGCTCGACCGCGCGTCGGTGTTCGTGGTGGAGCCGACGGTGATGGCTTCCTCGGTCCTCGCCGGCGAGCTGTTGCAGGCGTCGGCGCCGTAGTCGTTACCCGCCGCCAGCGCGTAGGTGACACCCGCGTCGATCGAGCGACGCACCGCGTCGTCCACGGCGGTGGACGCGCCGCCGCCGAGGCTCATGTTCGCCACAGCCGGGCCGCTGGCGTTCTCGGTGACCCAGTCTATGCCGGCGATCACGGCGTCGTAGCTGCCGGAACCCTGGCAGTCGAGGACGCGGACACCGATCAGCTCGACACCCTTGGCCACGCCGTAGGAGCTGCCGCCGATGGTGCCCGCCACGTGCGTGCCGTGCCCGTTGCAGTCGTCGGCGTTGCTGTCGTTGTCGATGAAGTCGTATCCGTGCCGCGCGCGACCCTCGAAGTCGTCGTGCGTGATGCGGATACCGGTGTCGATGACGTAGGCCTCCACGTTGGAGGCTGTGGTGTCGTAGCTGTAGGTGTCGTCCAGCGGCAGGTCACGTTGGTCGACCCGGTCCAGTCCCCAGGACGGCGGGTTGGTCTGGTCCGCCATCGTGTGGTACATGCGGTTCTGTTCCACATAGGCCACACGAGGGTCGGCCGCCGCGCGCTTGGCCATGGTCTCGTTCATCGTGGCCGAGAAACCGTTGAGTGTGTGCTCGTAGACGTGTTCCACGTCGGCGCTGTGGCGGTCGGCGACGTCGGTGACCGACGACCCGTCCTTGAGCACGACGATGTAGCTGCCGTCGATGGCGTCTTCGGCGTTGGCTCCTAAGATGACGCCTTCCTGCGCGGCTGCGGGGAGGTTGCCTCCCAGCGCCGCGAGGACGGCGACCCCTGCGGTGATTCCGACACCGGCAAGGGTTCTGCCGCTGAACTTTCGATGCCCTCGCAAAGTTTCCTCCTACACGTTCCGGTGAACGTTGGGAGAACGTAAACTTGGGACGATTGCGACGAAAGCTCTTGTCTTACCGGGGCGTAAGCGGTATGTAGCACGTCTTTTCCGGGTGAAGTCGGGGAAGAACCACCCACCTGGGTCGGGCCGATAGTAGGGTCGCCTCCCTACTTCGGACGCGGTCCATTCGTCACTGTGCTTTCCTCGACGGTGATGCCCCACACGAGAAGCCGCGCTACGGCGGTGGAGGGCCTGAGCCGCACCAGCGCCGTTCGGTCTCTAGGCTCCCTGCTGTGGATTCCGGCCTCTACGCGCACCAGCATCGACTGGCGATAACCCTCCTGGCGGAGGACTGGCAAGAGTTCGACGACCTCGTGCGTATCACGGGACTCCCCCGTCGCTCGGTGGAAGAACTGCTCTCCGGCCTCGGCGACGATGTCGAACGGTCAGGTACGGCTCTGCGGTTGAGTCCCGGTACGGCCGACGGGCACCTGGCCGAGGTAGGCCGACCGGTATCACCGCGAACCGATCTGCTGGCGCGGATCGAACGGCATCTCGCCGACGTCCCCCCGCCGCTTCCCGCACTCGACCACGTCCAGGCCACCGCGGACACGGTGCTGCGCAGGGCGCTGTGGTTGGACGAACACTACGACCTCGGCCGCGTCACCGTGGTGTTCGTCGGCGACCACGACCTGACGTCGCTCGCCGTGCACGAACTCCGCGCTGACGCCGATCTCGCCGTGGTGGACGTCGACGACCGCGTGCTGGAACACATCGACCGACGCAGCGGCGGTACCGTCCTCACGGTGCACGCCGACCTGCGGTTCGGGCTGCCCCGAGCCGTGGCGGGCAAGGCCGACGTCGTGTTCAGCGACCCACCGTACACATCGGAGGGAATGACGCTGTTCGCGTCGAGGGCGATCGAGTGCCTCGCCGATCCGGCCCACGGACGGGTCCTGCTCGCCTACGGCTACAGCCCCCGCCACCCCACGCTGGGCCACCGAACACAGCGGGCACTGCTGAACCTCGGGTTGACGTTCGAGGCGATCCTGCCCGGTTTCCATCGGTACCACGGCGCGCAGGCCATCGGCGGCTCCGCCGATCTCTATGTCTGCCATCCCACTTCACGGGCGCGTAAGAAGGCGAGGAGCACGCAGGCCATCTACACGCACGGGCCGCGATCCGTGGAGTCCGCGAGCACTCCCGCGCCGTTACGCGAAGCCCTCATCGCCATCGCCGGCGAGGACGGCGCACAGGTCACGACGGTCGGACCCGACTGGTCGAAGCCGATCACGGCCGATCCGGGAACAGCCGTGGCGCTGGATCTCGACGGTGACCCGGGACCCTGGCTGCTGCGAGTATTGCTGGCGGTGAACGCCGAACGGGTCGCGGCACTGGTCCCCAACGCCCACCCCGACCTCGTCGACGCGGCCGCGCAGAGCGCGCTGATCGAACTGCTGGCCCCTAAATACCGGTTGCGGCTGCTGCGCAGCACACCCGATGACACTCATGCCGTGGTCGTCGCGGATCGCGTCGACACGCCCTCGGCGGTCCGTAAAGTGTGGACTCGCGCGCACGCACGCCTCGGCAATGTCTGGCCGGACGCCGCCGACGATGTCGCCGACCTGCGATTGATCGACCTGCCTCGACACCGGATCGTCGAAGTCCTCCACCGGCTGGGCGAAGCCGGGTGAACGCCGTGCCCTACCTTCGCCCGGCCGAAAGCGTCGACAACAGCAACGTCGCGCACCCGAGGACCAGACTGGGCAGTCCGGCCACCCCTCGGAACAGCACCAGCACGGCGAGATTCAGCACGATGCCGAGACAACACGCCGCGAACAACACCGACCCCCTGTGCCGCAGGGCCAGGGTCCCACCGCAGACATAGGCGGCGCCCACGAACAACGACACCACTCCGAGCATCACGACGATGCCGCCCGTGTCCCCACCCGTGCCCAGGGCCGCTTCGATCTCTCCTACCCGGGTGCCGCTGAGGAACCACAGCACACCCCCGAGAACTTCGAAGCCCGCCGTCACGAAACTCAGAACGACCGCACCGGTGAGCAAGCCCCGCCGCTGACTCGTGGGAGGAGCCTCGGTCGTCGACGGACCGGTCGGCGAAAGATTCGCCGACGACGGAGCGAACACGTCGTGCTGCTGCGGCACCCTTCGAGGGGCGCCGGGACCGTTCGAGCCTTCCGACATCGTTTCCCTCCGATTCGGGCGGCACCGCGCACGCGGCGGGACAGCAGCATAACCCGCCACGCCGACGTTCGGTCGCGATTCAAAGGACGACGGGGCGGCCGGTCGATCCGACGACCGGCCGCCCTCATCACCGTCTTCCCGGTCTTCTCAGCGCGTCGCCACGGTGGCGACACCGTCCGATTCAGCTGCCTTCGCCACCGACTTGGCCACCTCGGGGGCCACTCGCGGATCGAGCGGACTCGGCACGATGCGATCGGCGGCCAGCGAATCCGCCGCCACCGACACGATCGCCTCGGCAGCCGCGAGCTTCATGTTCTCGGTGATCGCGGTCGCACCGGCGTCCAGAGCACCCTTGAACACCCCGGGGAACGCCAACACGTTGTTGATCTGGTTCGGGAAGTCGCTGCGGCCCGTCGCCACCACCGCGGCGTGCTTCGCCGCGACCTCCGGGTGCACTTCCGGGTCGGGATTGGACAACGCGAAGACGATGGGGTCGGGCGCCATCGTGGCCAGCAGGCTCTCCTCCACCGTGGAGCTGGACAGCCCGAGGAAGACATCGGCCCCCTTGAGCGCTTCCGCGAGACCACCGCGCAGTCCCTGCGCGTTGGTGTTCTCCGCCAGATCCGCCTTGACCGCGTTCAGATTGTCCCGATCGCTGTGGATGATGCCCTTGGAGTCCAGGACCGTGACATCTCCCACGCCCGCGGCGCGCAGGATCTTGGCGCAGGCGACACCCGCCGCTCCGGCACCGGAGATGACGACCCGCTGGTCGCCCAGAGCCCGATCGAGCACCAGGTTGGCCCCTCGCAGCGCCGCCAACACCACGATCGCGGTGCCGTGCTGGTCGTCGTGCATCACGGGACAGTCCAGCGCCTCGATAAGCTTCGCCTCCAGCTCGAAGCAGCGTGGAGCCGACACGTCCTCCAAGTTCACCGCGCCGAACGAAGGCCGCAGTCGCACGAGTGTCTCGACGATCTCGTCGACATCGGTGGTGTCGAGCACCAGAGGGATCGAGTCCAGGCCCGCGAACGTCTTGAAGAGCACCGACTTGCCCTCCATGACGGGCAGCGACGCCTTTGCCCCAATGTCGCCGAGCCCGAGTACCGCCGTGCCGTCGCTCACCACGGCGACGAGGCGGTTCGCCCACGTGTAACGCGCGGCGAGCGCGGTGTCATCGGCGATGGCACGGCTGACCTGCGCTACCCCGGGCGTGTAGGCGATGGACAGGTCACGCGCCTGCGTGATTGGGTAGGTAGCGGCCACCGAGAGCTTGCCACCCTCGTGACCGGTGAAGATGTCTTCGTCGCTCACCTGAGCTTGGGACACGTCAATCTCCATCGAGAGAAACGGGGACACGGCGAAAAGCGCCCCCGGCGATGTGGGTTCCTCCACACGGCGAGCGGGACGCGGTAGCGCAACCTCGCCGACGAGGCGTCCGTCGAAGCCCGTGGTGAAGGTGGGTCCTGGACACCGTGGCCGCGGACGCAGCGGTTCGCCCAGTGTGGCAGCACAAGTGTGGGTTGTGTCGCGAAGGTGCGTTTGAGATCACAGAAAAAGTACCCTTTCGGCTGGTAAGAGGCTTAATAGCAAGACGACCATCCGGCTTTTATGGGCGCTCCTCGCAGCGGGCGCGGCGCGTTTTAAGCTGTCGCGCATGGACGTGCGCGAGCTGGCCGTGAGGGATGCCTACGAATTCGTTCCGCCCACCTTTCCCGACCGGCGGGGCCTTTTCGTGGCCCCGTACCAGGAAGCCGCGTTCGTCGAGGCGGTGGGCCATCGCCTCACCGTGGCGCAGACGAACAACAATGTTTCGCGCCGGGGAACGATCCGTGGCGTCCACTTCCGCGACACCCCTCCCGGCCAGGCCAAGTACGTGTACTGCTCACACGGGGCGCTGCTCGACGTTGTGGTGGACCTCCGGGTCGGTTCGCCCACGTTCGGACAGTGGGACGCCGTGCGGCTCGACAGCGTGGACGCGCGCTGCGTCTACCTCGCCGAAGGCCTCGGGCACGCGTTCATGGCGCTCGAGGACGGCACCGTCATGACGTACCTGTGCTCCACGGGATACGAACCGTCCGCGGAACACGGCATCACCCCGCTCGATCCCGAACTGAACCTGCCCTGGCCGTCCGACGTCGAACCGGTGCTGTCGGACAAGGACGCCACGGCCCCCACGCTCGCGCAGGCGCTCGAGGCCGGCATTCTGCCCCGCTACGAGGACTGCCTCGCCCACTACGAACGACTGCGTAAGTCCGAGGGCTGACCACCGGTCGTACTCCCGGAAGGCGTGGTCAACGCAGGTCCTCGGCGAGGATCCGCTCGATGTTGCGCTCGGCCAACGCGGTGATGGTGAGGAATGGGTTGACGCCGATGTTGCCGGGCACCAGGGAGCCGTCGGTGACGTAGAGACGGCGCTGTCCC
>NZ_DAHVQP010000094.1:0-71915 GCF_027317685.1 Saccharomonospora sp. | reverse complement strand
ACGACACCTCCAGCACCTTGCGGGACACCCGCACCCGGTCGGTGTCGCAAAGCAGGGCATCCAACCATCCTCGCTTCACGACACCTCCAAGCGGAACATGTCCTCGTTCGTCTCTCGCCGCAACAACAGCCTGTGATTCCCGTTACGGACCGCGACCACGGCGGGCTTCGGCTGCCTGTTGTAGTTACTCGCCATCGAATAGCAGTACGCTCCCGTCGCCGCCACGGCGAGCAGATCCCCCGGAGCCAGAGTCTCCGGCAACCAGCAGTCGCGGACGACGATGTCACCGGACTCACAGTGCTTTCCCACCACCCGGGACAGCACTGCGTTCACCTCACCCGGTTGACCGTCGTCACTGGACCGGGAGACGAGCCGACAGTCGTAGGCGGCGTCGTACAAAGCGGTGCGGATGTTGTCACTCATCCCTCCGTCCACACTCACGTACCGTCGTGAGGTCCCCTCACCGAGCGTCACGTCCTTGATGGTGCCCACCTCGTACAACGTCACCGTGCCCGGGCCTGCGATGGCCCGCCCCGGCTCACCCGCGATCCGAGGCACCGGAAGGTCGGCGAACGCGCATTCCTTGCGCACGATCTCCCTGATCTGGGTGATCATCTGAGCCGGCGGGGGCGGGTTGTCGCGGTCGGTGTACGAGATGCCGAAACCACCGCCCAAATCGACGACGGACAGCTGCTCGAGCAGTTCGGGACCGTGCTCCTTGCGCAGCTCCGCCAGCAAACCGATCACCCGCCGCGCGGCCACCTCGAAACCGTCGGTGTCGAAGATCTGCGAACCGATGTGGCTGTGCAGACCCACCAGCTTCAAAGAGGAACTGTTCAACACCCGACGCACCGCTTCGGCGGCATCCCCGGACGCCAAGGAGAACCCGAACTTCTGGTCCTCGTGCGCTGTTGCGATGAACTCGTGCGTGTGCGCCTCGACACCCACCGTCACACGGACCAGCACCTGCTGCACGACACCGTGCCGTTCCGCGATCTCGGCCAGGCGCGCGATCTCGTAGTACGAGTCGAGCACCACCAGACCGACACCCGCCTCGACGGCCTCCTCCAACTCGGCCGGCGACTTGTTGTTGCCGTGGAACGTGATCCGCTCGGGCGGGAACTGCGCACGCTGAGCGATGGCCAGTTCGCCGCCGCTGCACACGTCGAGGCTGAGCCCCTTCTCCGCCACCCAGCGGGCGACCTCCGTGCACAGGAACGCCTTGGCGGCATAGTGCACCAGCGCCGGGTCCTCGAACGCCTCGGCGTACTCGGCGCAACGCGCCTTGAAGTCCACTTCGTCGATCACGAACAACGGTGTCCCGTACGTTCGCGCGAGCTCCCGCACATCCACCCCCGCTATCCGGACGACACCATCGGGCGCGCGGTAGGTGTTACGTGGCCAGACCTTCGGGTAGAGCCGATCCAGCTCCTCCGAAGTGGACGGCGGAAAGCCTGCCTGATCTGCGTGCGGGTAAACCTCCGCATGACGAGGCCCCGCGGGGTGTGCGCACATTGCTACGTTCCTTTACGGCGAATCCGCGGCGTCAGCGCGCCGCCGGGGCTTTACAGTTGGCCACCTTCTCGACGTTACGCCGCCGAGCCGCCGAGTGTCCCGCCGCTACATCCGCTCCGGTGCGGACACCCCGAGCAGGGACAACCCGTTGGCGAGCACCTGACGGGTCGCCTCGCACAGGGCGAGCCGGGCGTACGTGAGCGGGGTCGGCTCCTCGTCACCCTGCGGCAGGACACGCGCGACGTCGTAGAACTTGTGGTAGGCCGACGCGAGCGATTCCAGGTAGCGGGCGACACGGTGCGGTTCACGCAACTCGGCCGCCGTCTTCAACACCGCGGGAAACTCTCCGATCGTACGGATCAGATCGCCCTCCCGCGGGTGGGTCAACAGGCTGACGTCCGCGTCGGAACGCAGCTCGAGGTTCAGCTCGGCCGCGTTGCGCTGCAGGGACGCCAACCTGGCGTGGGCATACTGCACATAGAACACCGGGTTCTCGTTGGTGTGCTTGCGCAGCAGGTCGAGGTCGATGTCCAGGGAGGCGTCCACCGAGTAGCGGCTCAACTCGTACCGCGCCGCGTCGACGCCGACGGCCTCGACGAGGTCCTCCATCGTGACCACGGTGCCCGCGCGCTTGCTCATCCGCACCGGCTTGCCGCCGCTGACGAGGTTGACCATCTGGCCGATCAGCACCTCGACGGCGTCGGGACTGTGTCCCAGCGCCGCGGCCGCGGCCTTGAGCCTTGCGATGTAGCCGTGGTGGTCGGCCCCCAACATGTAGATGCACAGGTCGAAACCACGGTTGATCTTGTCTCGCAGGTAGGCGATGTCGCCGGCGATGTAGGCGGGAGCGCCGTCGGACTTGATCACGACGCGGTCCTTGTCGTCGCCGTGCTCGGTGGAGCGCAGCCACCAGGCGTCGTCGGCGAAGTAGAGGCTGCCGTCGTCCTTGAGTTCCTGCACCACGGAGTCGACCGCACCGGAACTGTGCAGCGAATCCTCGTGGAAGAACACGTCGAAGTCGGTGCCGAACTCGTGGAGGCTCTTCTTGATCTGGGAGAACATGAGCCCGACTCCGACACGACGGAACGTCTCCCGGCATTCGTCCTCGGGCAGCGACAGCGCGTCCGGTTCCTCACGCAGTACCTGCGCGGCGATGTCGTCGACGTAGGCACCCGCGTAGCCGTTCTCGGGCACGGGTTCCTTCCGGGCGGCGGCGATGAGCGAGCTCACGAACCGGTCGATCTGGGCGCCCGCGTCGTTGAAGTAGTACTCGCGGGTCACCTCGGCCCCCTGGGCCGTGAGCAGCCTGCCGAGCGCGTCGCCGACCGCGGCCCAGCGCGTGCCGCCGAGGTGGATCGGGCCGGTGGGGTTAGCCGAGACGAACTCCAGGTTGATCCTCTGTCCGGCCAGGGAGTCACCGCGTCCGTAGTCCGCGCCCGCGTCGAGCACCTGGCGCACGATCTCGCCCTGGGCGTCGGCGGCCAGGCGCAGGTTCAAAAAGCCCGGCCCCGCGACTTCGGCGGACTCGATCCCTGAAGTGGAGGAGATCACATCGGCCAGTGCCTCCGCGAACTCACGCGGCTGCAGTCCTGCCTTTTTCGCCACCTGAAGAGCGAGATTGGTCGCGTAGTCGCCGTGCTCGGGGTTGCGGGGTCGCTCCACCGTCACCTGTTCGGGCAGGATGCTGAGATCGAGCCCACGGTCGGTGAAGATCTGGACGGCGGACGAGCGAACAAGGTCGGCAAGAGCGGCGGGAGTCACGAGCCGAGTGTAATTCCGGCGGCGCCCATGGTTGACACCGGTGGCCGGTAATATCACTACACTTCAGACCGGGTAACCGTCGCCGGAGGAAACGACAGGAGCCATGGCCAACGGAAAGCAGAAGAAGGGCGCTCCCAAGAAGAGCGCCGTCGCGGCCGCCCGAGGATCAGTGGTGGTCAAAAAGCAGGTTCCGTGGGGCACCATCGCCGCGGTCATAGGCATCGTCCTGTTGGCCGCCGGTGTGTTCGGCTACTACTACGTGGCCTCCAGTGATCAGCGCGCGCAGCGGGAGAGGGAGGAGGCCGCGGCGAGCTTCGCTCCGAGCGAGGACAACCCCGACCCCTCCACCGACATCGAGGGCGTCGTCACCGAGGAGTACGCCGCCGGCGCCCACGTGCTGCCTCACGAGCGCGTCGCCTACGACAAGACACCGCCGTTCGGCGGTCCGCACGACGGCAACTGGGCGGCCTGCAACGGCATCGTCTACCCGGAGCCCGTGCGCACCGAGAACATGGTGCACACGCTCGAACACGGGGCGGTGTGGATCGCCTACAACCCCGACCAGGTCCAGGGCGAGGACTTGGACCAGCTCAAGCTCCGGGTCGACGGTGAGCCGTTCATGGTGATGTCGCCCTACCCGGGCCTCGACCCCCCCGTTTCGCTGCAGGCGTGGGGCCGCCAGCTGAAGGTGGACAGCGTCACGGACGAGCGCATCGACCAGTTCATCGCCGCGCTGCGCCGCAACCCGAACACCTACCCGGAGATCGGGGCGTCGTGTGACGCGCTCGGGCCCGGCCTGTTCGACCCCGACAACCCTCCGCCGTTCAACCCCGAACCGCCGGGGCCGGACGCCAAGCCGATGGATTACCAGGGCAGCGCGGGCGCCCGGGAGGGCAACACGGGCAGCGTGGGCGGACAACCGGCTCCCGCCACGCCGCCGGCGGAAGAGTGAGTGGTGACCGAGTAAGTGATGGCGCACGACAATCCCGCCGACGCGGGTGACACCGAGCGCACCGCGTCCCCGGACGACGGCACCGACACCGGGACTGACACGGCGACCGCGGAACAGTCGGCCACCGGGCAACCCACGTGGTCCCGTGCGGTCATCTTCGGCGCCGCCGCTCTGGCGGCCATGCTGATCGGCGCCACGATCGGCATGGCTATCGGCCAGAACCGGTCCGGTGACGCGCCGTCGGAGGCTCCCCAGGCGAGTGCCATCGACATCGGTTTCGCCCAGGACATGGCGCGCCACCACCTGCAGGCCGTCACCATGGCCGACTGGGCACGTGAGCACAGCGACGATCCGGAGATCGTGCAGCTCGCGTTCGACATGGCCAGCGTGCAGCTGGAGCAAGTGGGTCGGATGAAGGGTTGGCTCATGTTGTGGGGCCAGCCCGAGGAGCCCCTCGGCGAACTGATGACGTGGATGTCGGGACTGGGCGGGCACGACCACGGCTCCGGTGGCGGCAATGTCGGCACGGCGAACCTCGGGGACGCTCCGATGCCCGGGATGGCCACCACCGAGGAACTCGCCAAGCTGCGTTCCCTGTCGGGCGAAGAGCTCGACGTGTATTTCCTGCAGCTCATGCTGCGCCACCACGAGGGTGGCGTCGACATGGCCCAATACGCCTACGACTACGCGTCGCTCCAGCCGGTGAGGACGTTGGCGAGGAGCATGTTGGTGTCCCAGGGCGTCGAGATGGACATCATGCGCGACATGCTGGCCGAGCGGGGCGCGGAGCCGTTGCCGTTCCCCTAAAAAGGGGGCGGACTACCAGGTGAGTTGCGCGCAGCGACGTGCCGATTCCCTCGGCTCCACCTGGAACGTGGCGTGTTCGATGGCGTAGCGCGAGGACAGAAGCTGTTGCGCCGAGGCGAGCACGTGCGCCATGTCGGCGTCCGCGCCGACGGTCAGGTGCGCCGACGCCACCTCCATGCCCGAGGTCAGCGTCCAGACGTGCAGGTCGTGCACGTCTTCGACGCCGGACAACGCATGCAGGTCGTTGTGGAGCGCCTCGACGTCGATGCCGTGCGGCGCGTGCTGGAAGAGGATGCGCAGCGCGCGGCGGGCGAGCACCACGGTGCGGGGCAGCACGAACAGGCCGATGGCGACACCGACGATGGGGTCGGCGTAGCGCCAGCCGGTGGTCAGGGTCACCACACCGCTGATGAGCACGCCGACGGAGCCGATGAGGTCGGACAGGACCTCCAGGTAGGCGCCGCGCACGTTGAGGCTTTCCTGAGCGCCCCGGCGCAGCAGCAGGAAGGCGATGAGGTTCGCGACCAGGCCGATTGAAGCGACCACCAGTACCGGCAGGCCGGGCACTTCCGGCGGGTCGGTGATGCGGGTGACGGCCTCGTAGACGACGTAGCCGGCGACGCCGAACAGCAGGACCGCGTTGGCGAGTGCGGCCAGGACCTCGGCCCGGTACATGCCGAAGGTGCGGGTGAACGTCGGCCCGCTACGCCGAGCGAGTTGCACGGCGACGAGTGCCATGCCGATACCGAGCACGTCGGTGAACATGTGCGCCGCGTCGGAGATCAGCGCAAGCGACGAGGTGGCGAACCCGACCACGAACTCGGCCACCATGACCGTGGCGCCGATGACGAGTGCCGCGACCAGAGCAGTGACGTATCGACCGGAGGCACTGATCGCCCGCGGCGAGTGCCCGTGCCCGTGGCCGTGTCCCATCGCTCGCCTCCTTCAACCGCCTGCGAGCCGAACATATAGCGATATGCGCATGCTTGCAATAAAAGTGAGGCAAGCCTAACTTATTACACCCTCACCCGGACCTTCGCGCACCTCGTCGACCCCATCGAGCTCCGATCCCACGGAAAGCGTGACCCACTGATCCACCACCCGAGAGGCGTGCGCTAAGCTTCATTCGTCGCACACGCGATGGGCCCTCGTAGCTCAGTGGATAGAGCACTGCCCTCCGGAGGCAGGTGTCGCAGGTTCGAATCCTGCCGAGGGCGCGTTTTCAGCGCACGGACCGTGCTCCCGTCAGCGAGGATGCGGTCGATACGGCTCCCTGCGTGAGGCCGTCCGCGAGTGTCCGTTCAGTATTCGACGCCCGACGCGTCGGGTATCGGACCTGATCCTCAAAGGTTTTTCATGACCGACACCGCGAGCACCACGACCGCGAGACCCGAGCGAGAATCGCCGCCCCCACGAGCGAACCTGTTGATCGCCGTACTGGTGGTCTCGGCGTTCGTCATGATCCTCAACGAGACGATCCTGAGCGTCGCACTACGGGCACTCACCGTCGACCTCGGCGTCTCCACGACGACGGCGCAATGGCTCACCAGCGGCTTCCTGCTGACCATGGCCGTGGTCATCCCGACCACCGGATTCCTGCTCGAACGATTCACGCCACGCCAGGTCTTCCTTGTCTCGCTGACGCTGTTCAGTCTGGGAACGTTGATCAGCGCTCTGGCCCCCGGCTTCGGCGTCCTGCTGGTCGGGCGCGTCGTGCAGGCCTGCGGTACCGCGGTGATGGTGCCGCTGCTGATGACGTCGATCATGCGTTTGGTGCCGGAGGAACGGCGGGGCGCGACGATGGGCACGATCGCCATCGTCATCGCCGTCGCTCCCGCGCTCGGACCGACGATCGGCGGGGCCGTGCTGTCCGCGCTGGGCTGGCGCTGGATGTTCTGGATCGTCCTCCCCCTGTCGGTGCTCGCACTGGGCATCGGGGCGATGTGGCTGCGCCTGGACAGCCGGACCAGGCCGGTGCCGCTCGACCTGCTCTCGGTGTTGTTGTCCGCACTCGGTTTCGGTGGCGTGCTCTACGGACTGTCCGGTGTCGGCGAGTCCGGTGGGCGACAGCCGCTGCCCCCGTGGTTGGCGATCGTGGTCGGGATCGTGGCGCTGGCCGTGTTTACGTACCGCCAGACCCGTCTGCAACGCCACGACCGAGCCCTGCTGGACCTCCGTCCGTTCACCCACCGCACCTTCGTGGTCGCCCTGGTCCTGGCCGCGCTGGTGTTCATGTGCCTGCTGGGAGTCGCGTCGATCCTGCTGCCGCTCTACCTGCAGGCCGTGTTGGGAACCAGCACATTCGTCAGCGGCCTCGCGGTGTTGCCCGGCGGTCTGCTCCTCGGACTGCTCGGCCGACCGGTCGGCGCGCTGTTCGACCGGTTCGGGGCCCGTCCCCTGGTCCTCCCGGGCGCTTTAGTCACGGCGGTGTCGCTGTGGCTGTTCACCACACTCGGGCCCGGCTCGTCGCTAGCCACGGTGATCGTCATCCATGTCGTGCTCATGGCCGGACTCGCGCTGATGATGACGCCGCTGATGACCGAGGCGCTCGGGGTGTTGCCCGACCATCTGTACTCCCACGGCAGCGCCATCCTCGCCACGCTGCAACAGGTCGCGGGCGCACTCGGCACGGCCGTCTTCGTCACGGTCGCCGCGCTCGCCAGCGCCGAGGGCTCCGTCGGCCCCGACGCCGACGGCCTGCACGCCGCGTTCGTCGTCGCCGGGTGCATCGGAGTGCTGGCCTTCATCACGTCACTGTTCGTGCGCCGCCGCCCCGGCCCGGCCGCGGAAACCGCCGCGGTGGCCTCCGACACGGCAGAAAAGGCCTGAGCCCCGAACAGGGCCCGCGCACCCAGACACGGTTGCCGACAATCCGCAGGCCGACCTCCTTCCGCAGCAGCGATCATGAGCTGCTCGTGCGTACCGAAGTAATGGCGGACGGAACCGATGTTGACACCGGGCTCGGCGGCGACCTTCCGCAGCGACGCCTCGGCCAGACCACCGCATGCGACCAGGCGGAACACGGCGTCGAGAACACGTTTCCTCGACGAGTTGGAGACCCTCACCCGCGTCAATTATCACAGGTGTGATAGCGGTGGCGAACCAAAAAATGTGGTCGCCGACCGCAGTATCGGTCGGCGACCACGCCTGTTCTCAGTGCTATCGGTTTTTCAGACCTGGAAGGTCAGCAGTTCGGTGCGCTCCAGAACTGGCCCGACTTGTTACCCACGTGCACGTGGTCGTTGTGCCCCGGGTAGCCCGGCCCGAGGAGTTCCTCGAAGCCCGCCGTCTTCCCGCTGTTCCACATCTGGCACTGGCTCGGCGAGCTGCTCAGCCCGAGGTCGGCCGCCTGTCCGTACATGTGGAGACTGGTGGCGGAACCCCCCACCGAGGAGTTGCACGAAACGCTGCGGAAGCCCGAGGTCACCACCAGCGGACGGTCACCGAGCTTGTGACGCATCGCTTCGAGCTGCCACATGACGCGGCGGATGTTCTCCTTCGCCTGCGTCGCGGACACCTTGCCACCGTTGAAGTTGTTGGCGCCGCAGTTGTCGTTGAACTCCGAGTAGTCGAAGTGGACAGGAGTGCAGTCCGCGTCCTGCAACTCGTAGATCTTGCTGAACGTGGCCGGACCGGCAACACCGTCAGCCGCAAGGCCGTATCCACTTTGGAATCGCTTCACAGCCGACGCAGTCGCGGCGCCGTACACGCCGTCGATGACGAGGTTCTCGCCCGACGACACCCAGCCGGCCACACGGATCTGCAGCTCCCGAACGTCTTCACCGGTGGAGCCATTGCTGAGTGTGCGGTTCCAGGTGTAACAGGCATCGGCCGACGCGGTAACGGGTGTCGCCATCGCCGTCACCGCCATTCCGCCGAATACCAACGCCAGAACCGCGACGAGGTATCCGATACGTCTACGCATTGCGCCTCCGCAAAAGGGTGAGTGCGGCGTGCAGGGTTCGTCGCACGCTCCGGCATCCTTAGCGTTGACGATCTTTCCGGTCAAGGACGAATGGTAAAAACTCCACCAAATAGACGAGAACTAACGTCGGGTTATCACCACCGAACGGCGGTCCTCCTGAACGCCGGTCGAACACCCCGCCTCGATGTCAGGCGCAGTCACGCGGTGTCGACCGCCACCGCTGCGTCAATCCCCCGGCATGGGACAGCACGAGGAAACAGCGCCCGCGGCTCCCGCTTCCAAGGCCACATGAGGGCGTTCCGATTCGAGACAGCCGAAATCCGGGCCGGGAATACCACCGCGACACGCGCCGACACTGGTATAGTTGACCTCTCAATCATTCAGGAGTGAGCTTGCGCGACTACGGACACGACCTACGCTTCGGCACGTTCCTCACCCCCGGCGCGGCGCAACCGGAACAGACCGTGCGCCTTGCACAGGTCAGCGAGCAGGCCGGACTGGACCTCGTCACGTTCCAGGACCACCCGTACCAACCCGCGTTCCTGGACACCTGGACACTTCTGTCGTTCGTCGCCGCCCGCACCCGACGAATCCTGCTCGCACCCAACGTCGCCAACCTGCCGCTCCGCCCTCCCGCCGTGTTGGCACGAGCCGCGGCCAGCCTCGACCTCCTCAGCGGCGGCCGGCTGGAGCTAGGGCTCGGTGCGGGCGCGTTCTGGGACGCCATCGAGGCCATGGGCACCCCCAGGCGCACACCCGCCCAATCCGTACGGGCGCTGGAGGAAGCGATACGCGTCATCCGCGAGCTGTGGGACACCTCCCAACGCCGCGGAGTCCGCATCGACGGCGAACAGTACAGAGTCGTCGGTGCCAAGCGCGGTCCCGCGCCCGCCCACCACATCCCCATCGTGCTCGGCGCATACAAGCCCCGAATGCTGCGACTGGTCGGAACGACCGCCGACGGCTGGCTACCCTCACTCGGCTACCTGCCCGGCCGGGAGGCGCTGGCCGAGCTGAACGACATCATCGACGACAGTGCCACCGCCGCCGGGCGCGACCCTTCCGAGATCCGACGGTGGCTCAACGTCGGTGTCGGCGAGCTCGACCCGTCGGCACTAGCCGAACTCGCGGTGGAATACGGCATCTCGACGTTCATCCTCGGCACCGACGATCCCGGCACCATCGCCCAGTTCGGGAAGGACGTGGCACCGGCGGTGCGGGAACTCGTCGAGACCAGCCGCTCGTCTCCCATCGCCGCCCCCCTCGGATCGTCTGACAACAAGACGAGCGCAGCGGAATCGGAACTCGGCGTGACTCCCACACCGGACGACGGCACCCGGCTCAGCCCTCGAATGCCCTGGGACGAGAGCACCCGCCCGACCGCACCGCCCGCCCCTGTCGGACTCCGCTACACGCCTCGGGGACGAGCCGTCAGCCGACACCTGGTCGACGTCCACGACCAGCTACGCGCCGAACTCCGCCAGATCCGCGACCTCATGGACCGAGTGAATCAGGGCACACTCGGCATCGACGCCGCCCGCTCGCAACTCAACCGGATGACCCTGCGCCAGAACAACTGGACCCTCGGCGCCTACTGCGAGGCGTACTGCCGCGTGGTCACCCAGCACCACACCCTCGAGGACGAAGGCATCTTCGCCCACCTCAGGTCCGTCGACAGCGGCCTTGCCCCGGTCCTCGACCGGCTCGAAGACGAACATCGTGTCATTCACGACGTACTCGAAGGCGTGGACCGCGCGCTCGCCCGGCTCGCCGCGAACCCCGACGACCACACCGAACTGAGCCGCGCCGTCGACCTGCTGACCGACACTCTACTGTCGCACTTCGCCTACGAGGAACGAGAGCTGCTGGAACCGCTGGCCCGGCACGGCATGTACGAAGGGCAGCTCTGACAGCGACATCCGCCGCGAGACGTTCGAGGCCCGGCCGACACTCGACCGGCCGGGCCTCGTTTCCTTCCGTGACGAAGTCCGTATCGAACGGGACGCCGTTGACGGCTCCCGATTCATCAGTAACCGCGGTAACCGCCACCCGAGGCCATCGAGGCGAGGCCGGGGTGCTCCGCGAAGCTGCCGTAACGGCTCAACGTGTACCGAACACCGGCGATGATGTTGGACACCGGGTCGTAGATGTCCTCGTAGCCCGGCAGCTTGTACGCATCGAAGGTCGAGTCGATCGTCTGCATCAGACCCTTCGAGGGAGTGCCGCGCTTGGCGTTGATGTCCCACAGGTTGATGGCCTGCGGGTCACCGCTCGACTCCCTCTCGATCACGGTCCGAATGCTCGGGATGTCCGCCTCGGACACCGGAACACCGTTGTCCTGCATCACGTCGATCGCCGTCCGGATCCAGGCGTCGACCTGGTCCACCGGCTCGACGGCGCCGGCGGGCTGAGCGCCACCGCCGCCGGCTTCGTTCTCGGCCGGTTCGGCGGGCTGCTCGGCGTCCCCCTCCGGCTCCGCGGCGGCGAGCTCCTCGTGCGCGGCGGGGTCGTCGCTCCTCGGGGCCGGAGCGCCACCGCCGGACGGCTTGTGGTTGCCGTCGTCCAACTCCCCGCCGTCCTTGCCGGCGGAGTCGTTCTGTTGTGCGACAACGGAGGACGACTGTGCCGACACGGTCCTCACGGCTTCCTCGTCCGTGCCCGCCATCACAGCCGGGCTCGCCACGCCACCGACGAACAGGGCGATCACACCCACCGAGGCATAGCTTCGGGCGGCGTTGCGCATGGACTTGCCGAATACCGACGAAGGCATGGGGATGTTTCGGGTCGGGGCCTGCAACGCGATCAGCTTCTTCACGCGCTCAAACATCTTGTGGTCTGCCACGTGCGTGGTCTCCTTCTCGCTGACTTACCGCCGGCCGTTCGGGGGCTCGACCGGCAGTGGCCGACACGTGACCTTTCGAGGGTGGTGGACCTTCTCGGGGGAAGAAGATCCGGTCAACGCGTAAGCCTGTGCGAGATTACGAAATGAAAACTCCCAAAATCACTAACGCGTGGCAAGGAACACAGATCAACTGTGTTTGAAAGATCCCGATCCGGTTTACCCGGGGCATTTTCACCCCCACGACCTGCGATAACACTGAATCATGACTTGCTTCACTCAAAGCGAGGATTCACTTCGGCCAACACCGCAGGATGTCCGTAGAAAAATATAGTTCGCGTGACGAAAAAACTGACTGACCGTGACCAATCACCACTTGTCCCGTGGGAAAAAATACAAATCCGAACCCAACAGGATGCGCACCGTCGCCACTTTTCTGACCAAATGCCACAGCAAGAATCGCCAAAGTTGCTCGGAGTGATCGAGCTCATAGCGTAGTGAGTTCGAGTACGTAGGCGAACCGAGCGGTCAGGAGCGCGAAAGGCCACGGGAGCGGGATGCCGTGCTTCTCGACGACCGGGCTCGACCGTCCGGAGTCAGGGCGCTACCGCGCGGGTCGACACCGAAGCTTCCTCCACCGCGGGTCACCCGCGGCGTTTCTCGATCCCGTACTGGTTCCGCACGACGGCCATGCACTCGTCCTCGACGTAGAGCAATCCGGCGCCCTCGGCGATCGAGCGGGCCTCGAGCGAGACGATGTCCTGCTGCAGCCACAACGCTCGCGCACCGACCCGCACGGCCTCCCGCGCGATCGAGGCCGCCTCGGCGGAAGGGCGGAACACGTTCACGACCTCGACCGTCTCCCCGGCCTCGACCGCCTCGGCCAGCCCTCGATACACGACCTCGCCGAGCAGAACACTGCCGGGCTCAGCGACCGGGTTGATCGGGATGACCCGGAAGCCCGCGTCACGCATCGCCGCGGGGACCGCGTGCGCGGCCTTGGCCGGATCCCTGCTGAGTCCGACGACAGCGATGGTGTCGAAGTCCCGGAGCACGCGTTCGGCCGTGTGCGTCATATGTCGTCCCTTCCACGAACGTTTCGGCGACCTTTCGCTGCCTACCACGCCAAGCTTGCTCGGCGATACCACCGCGACGGTGTGGTCAGCGGCGGACGCAGCTCCGCGTTGACCACGAGCACGTTCGGTTCATCCGACCGGCTAAACTCGCGCAGCAGTCGACGGAAAGCCCTGCCGAAACCGCCCACCCGATCGGCATAGACGCCGAACGACTTCGCCAACCCCACGAAGTCGGGCGTGGCGAGATCGACCCCGTGATGACCGAACCCCGAATGGGTCTGATCGTGACGCAACATGCCATAACCTCCGTCGTTCACGATCACCACGGTGACGGGAAGCCCCTCCTGGATGGCCGTCGCCAACTCGCCACACCCGGACAAAAACCCGCCGTCACCGGTCACACACACCGCGCGCACCGCCCCCGCCGCCGCGACTCCCAAAGACGCGGGAAAACCGAATCCGGCCATCCCCAAGCCCGCTGGAGAGACAAGCTGCCGAGGCCCCGAGACCCGGTAGAAACCGCCTATCCAGTAACCCGCGACACACATGTCCGACACCAACACCGAGCCCTCGGGCAAAGTCTCCTTGAGCGCTGACAGGAACTCGGCTGCGTGGGGCTCCTCCTTACGCACGCGCCTGCGTACCCGCACCTCGATGTCGTCGAGCCTGCGGGTCAGCTCGTCCAGCCCCGGCTTCGGCAGAATGCCCAGCGACAGCTCCTCCACCACCCGGCGGGCATCACCGAGCAACAGCAGATCCGGTGGGTAGTTCTTCGCCGCATCCTCGGCGTCCACGTTGATCGCGATCAACTCGGGCGGCTGGGGCATGCACCAGTTCTGCGTCATCACCCCGTCGAAGTCGGTGCCGATCGCGAGTACGACATCCGCCTCGTCCCACAGCACCCCCACCTC
Organism: Saccharomonospora sp.; assembly: GCF_027317685.1. Classification (NCBI taxonomy): domain Bacteria; kingdom Bacillati; phylum Actinomycetota; class Actinomycetes; order Pseudonocardiales; family Pseudonocardiaceae; genus Saccharomonospora; species Saccharomonospora sp. The sequence continues at coordinate 58,129 of NZ_DAHVQP010000094.1, read as the reverse complement.
GGGAGCGTGCACCGGGTTGGACGCCAGACACGGATGGTCGGGTGGCACGATCCCACGCGCGGCGAACGTGGTGACGATCGGCGCGGCGAGCCGTTCGGCCAGGATGCCGATGGCCTCACCCGCATCCGAACGCAGCGCTCCCCCACCGACCCAGATCAGGGGGCGCCGTGCCGCCCCCAGCATCTCCCGCGCGCGTTCGACGTCCTCACCCGCCAACGGCGGGTACTGCTCCACCGGTCCCGCCGCGACACCGTCGAGCTCCGACGACTCCAGAACCGGCGCGCTGAGGAAATCCGCCGGAATGCCGACGTACACCGGTCCGCTCTGCGGCTGCAGCGCCGTTTCGGCAGCGCACCGCACGACGGAGGCGAGCTCGTCCGGGTGCGCCACGGTGAACGCGGCCTTCGTCAACGGTTCGAACAGCGCTCGCTGATCACCGACCTCGTGCAGCGACCCGCGGACCATGCCTGGCGTGCTCAACGTCGAGGGAACGTCGGTAGCGACCACCAGCATGGGGGAAGCCGAGCTCCACGCCTCACCGACCGCGCTGAGCGTGTTGACCGCGCCGGGCCCCGTCGTCACCAGCGCCACACCGAGCGTTCCCGTAACACGGGCGTACCCGTCCGCGGCGTGCGCGGCCGCCCGCTCGTGCCGTACCCCGATCATGCGGATGCCGCTGTCCGCGAGAGCGTCCCAGACGGGAAGCGCGTGCGTGCCGGGGAGGCCGAAAGCGACCTCGACATCGAGTTCGGTCAGGACTTTGACGAGACTGCGCGCACCGATGATCGACACGCGGCGAGGATACGATCTTCATCACCACTGGGCGGGCAGGGTCTCCTCCGGCGGAGGCGGCCCCGGCGGAGCACCGTCCCCGAACGGCCGCCCACCCAGCACCTCCCGTCCGTGCGGAGTATCCCACAGCGACAGGTCCGGTCCTTTAGGCACGATCCTCGTCGGATTGATCTCCGTGTGCACCTGGTAGTAGTGCCGCTTGATGTGGTCGAAATCCACGGTGTCACCGAAGCCGGGAGTCTGGAACAGATCCCGCGCATAGGCCCACAGCACCGGCTGCTCGGTCAATTTGTTGCGGTTGCACTTGAAGTGTCCGTGGTAGACGGCGTCGAACCGGACGAGCGTGGTGAACAGGCGGATGTCGGCCTCGGTGATGGTCTCACCCACCAGGTAGCGCTGGTTCTCCAGGCGCTGCGACAAGGCGTCCAACCGTGCGAACAGACGCGTGTAGGCGTCCTCGTACGCCCGTTGCTTGGTGGCGAACCCCGCCTCGTACACCGCCGCGTTGACGTCGGCGTGGACGGCGGCGTTGACCTCGTCGATCTCGTCCCGCAGCGCCTCGGGATACAGGTCGGGCGCACCGTCCCGGTGGTACGCCGTCCACTCGGTCGACAGATCGAGCGTGATCTGCGGGTAGTCGTTGGTCACCAGCTTGCCGCTGGGTATGTCGACGATCGCGGGCACGCTGATGCCACCCGTGTAGTTCGGGTCGGCCTTGGCGTACGCCTCGTGAAGGAATCGGATGCCTAACACGGGATCGCGGCCGTCAGGATCGAGGGTGAATCGCCAACTGCGCTCGTCCTGGATCGGGTCGGCCACGGCCACCGACAGCGCCGATTCCAAGCCGAGCAGTCTCCGCACGATCAGCGCGCGACTGGCCCACGGGCACGCGCGGCTCACGACCAGGCGGTACCGGCCGGGTTCGACGGGCCAACCGTCGCGGCCGTCGGCGGTGATGCGGTCGGCGAAATGGTTGGGGGCCCGGTGGAACTCCCCGGTATCCGGGTCGGTCGAGATACTCATGAGTCCGACGCTAGTACGCGAACGACCCCGGATCTATCGACTCGGGCCATCGTGTCCGCAGATTACGTCGCCGTGTTCGCATCGTGCGTTGCGGACACGACTACACAACCTGCGGACACGACGGAGACCGGCACGGAAATCAGGGGCGGGCCCTCGCCGGCTGATCGGTCGGCCACGGACGGATCTCCTCGACCAGTCGGGCCACGGCCAGCACGAGATCGTCGGAGTGGCGCGGGCCGGCGATCTGCAACCCCACGGGCAGGCCCTGCGACGTGAACCCCGCGGGCACGCTGACGGCGGGCTGCTGCGTCATGTTGAACGGGTAGGTGAACCCCGTCCACTCCGGCCAGTCGGTCAGGCCGCTGCCGGGCGGCACGTCGTGCCCCACCTCGAACGGTTGCACCGGCATGGTCGGGGTGATCAGCACGTCGTAGCGGGTGTGGAATTCTCCCATGTGGATTCCCAACGCCATACGCTCGGCGGTGGCGTCGAGGTAGTCACGGGCCGAGTAGGTGCGTCCGCGTTCCCACACCTTGCGCAGGCCGGGGTCGACCCGTTCCTCGGAACCCTCCGGGAACGAGTCGAGCCACTTCGCCGCTCCCGTGGACCACAACACGTCGAACGCCTCGATCGGGTCGGTGAAACCGGGGTCGGCGTTCTCCACGGTCAGTCCCTCCTCGCCCAGCGCGATCACCACCGATTCCACGAGCCGGGTGATCTCCGGCTCGACGTCGAGGTAGCCGAGAGCGGGCGAATAGGCCGCTCGAAGTCCTCGGACGTCGCGGCGCACGGCTTCCCGGTAGGTGCCGGGTGGCGGCGGCAACGACGAGGGGTCGCGGTGGTCCGGCATGGCGAGCACATCCAGCAGCAGTGCCACGTCGTCGACCGATCGGGCCATCGGCCCCGCGTGAGCTAGGGCGCCGAACGGACTCGCCGGGTACAGTGGGATACACCCGCCCGTGGGTTTGAAACCGACGATGCCGCAGAACGACGCGGGAATGCGCACGGACCCACCGCCGTCGGTGCCCACGGACAGCTCGCCCATCCCGGTGGCCACGGCGACCGCGCTGCCACCGCTCGATCCGCCGGGTGTGAGCGCGGGGTTCCAGGGGTTGCGGGTGGGGCCGTCGAGTGGGCTGTCGGTCACGGCCTTCCACCCCAGCTCGGGGGTGGTGGTCTTACCGAGCAACACCAGGCCGTGTTCCCGCATGCGCGCGGTGATGGGGCTGTCGACCTCCCATGGCTGGTCGCGGTCGATGCACAGCGATCCGCGCAGTGTCGGCCAGCCTTGGGTGAGGAACATGTCCTTCACCGACGCCGGAACACCGTCGAGCCAGCCGATCGGGTTCCCCTCGCGCCAGCGCTCCTCGGAGCCCCGTGCGGCGTCGAGCGCCGCCTCCTCGTCGACGAGAGTGAAGGCGCGGCACTCCGGGTCGCGTTCGGCGATGACGTCGAGCGCGGCACGTGTCACCTCGACCGGTGACAATTCCTCCGAGGAATAGGCGGCGACGAGTTCGTTCGCGGTCAGCATGGGCAGCGTGCTCGACATAGCTCTCCTCGTCGCCGATTCAATGGATTGCGTGTCAATTCGTCGAAGGTACATAGCCGAGGTGTTTGTCCACGACGTTGCGGAACTCCCGCCCGTCCCTCCAACGGGCGAAATTGTCGGTGAAGACCTCGACCAGGGCATTGCGCCAGCCGACGAAATCGCCGGACATGTGCGCGGAGATCAACACATTCTCCATGTTCCACAGAGGACTGTCTTGCGGTAGCGGTTCCTGCTCGAAGACGTCGAGGGCAGCCCCAGACAGATGTCCCGACCGCAGCGCGGAGATCAGGTCGTCGGTGACCATGAGCTCACCCCTGCCGACGTTGACGAACCGCGCGCCCGGCCGCATCGCGGCGAACGCGTCCGCGTCGAACATGCCTCTGGTCTGCGAGGTCAGTGGCGCCACGGCGACCACGACGTCATAGTCACCCAGATGCTGCGTGAGCTCCTGCGACGACACCACGGTTCCGAAGTCGGGGTCATCGGAGCGAGCTCGGCGGCCCGCACCGGCGACTCGCATGCCCACGGCCCGCAGCAAAGACGCGATGGCCCTTCCTATCGGTCCGGTCCCGACCACCAAGGCCGACGTACCCGCCACTCGTTCGGTCTCCCGGTGCTGCCACGTGCGCTGCTGCTGCAATCGCAGAGAACCGGCGAAGTCCTTGGCGAACGCGATGACGAGCCCCAAAACGTACTCCGCGATCGCGGAGTCGAACACCCCCCGCGAATTGGTGAGCACCACATCACTGTCCCGCAATTCGGGGAACATCACCGAATCGACGCCGGCACTGGCGACGTGCACCCAACGCAACCGGTCGGCCGCGTGCCAGGCGTCGGCCAAGGCCCGCGAGAGGAAGTCGTAGAGGAACAGTGCGTCGGCTCCGCGTAAAGCGTCCGGAAGTCCTTCGGTATCGGTGTAGCGAACCGTTGCCGACTGTTCGATGAGGTCCATGTCCGGAGGACGCTGATCGCCGCACAGAACGGCGAGTACCGGACGATCCGTGCCATTCACGTTGACACGGTAAGCAGCGTTCGTATGATTGTCAACAATCCGAGGATTCCCCCCGGAGGCCCCTTCCTGCCATGAAGCCGTCGGAGGTCGAGCCTTGGATTTCCCGGCACTGAACATCCCCGCATTCGATGGCCCTCTCGCTCAGCGTGGCATCGGTGTCATCGCTCCGTTCGACCTCGCACTGGAACGCGAGCTGTGGCGTTGGGTGCCCATGGAGGTGTCGCTCCACCTGGCTCGAACTCCGTACGAACCCGTCCCCGTCAGCATGGAGATGGCCCACCTCGTCAGCAACTCGGCACACCTCGCCGCGGCCACCCGCGACGTCCTCCACGTCGAGCCGGAAGTGGTGGCCTATCTGTGCACGTCGGGCAGCTTCGTCAATGGACTCGACGCCGAACGATCGCTGTGCAAAGTCATCTGCGATGCGGGGGCACCCGATGCCGTTACCACTTCCGGGGCACTGGCCGAAGTGCTGCGCAAGCTCAACCTCGGCCGACTCTCCATCCTCACGCCCTACGACGCCGACCTGACGGCGAAACTGCGCGATTTCCTCGACGAGCTCGGCGTGACGACGGTGTCCAGTGACCATCTCGGACTCGGCGGCGGGATCTGGAAGGTCGGCTACCGCACCATCGCCGAACGCATCCTGGCAGCCAACCACGACGCCGCCGAAGCCATCTTCATCAGTTGTACGAACCTGCCCACCTACGACGTCATCGACCCGCTGGAGGACGCGCTCGACAAGCCGGTGCTCACCGCGAACCAACTCACGATGTGGGCGTGCCTGCACCGGATGGGGCTCCCGATCGTGGGGCCGGGCCGATGGTTGCGGGAAGTGTCCTCGCTTCCCGAGTAAGATTGTCAACAATCCGCATCAGGAGGTGTCCGTTGCCGCCCACGCAGCCGAAGAACCGGACGACCACGATCGGTTTCCTCTACCCCGACCACGCCGCCGAGGACGACTACCCGTACGCCGAGAGACTCCTCGAAGGCGCGGCGAGACTGCCCGTGGAGCACATCTACGGCACCGACCTGCACGCGGTGGCGGAGTTACTCGACCTCGGCAGTCCCGCCCGGCTGGCCGAAGGTGCGAAACTGCTCGCCGCGCACGACCCCGCGGCCGTGGTGTGGGCCTGCACCAGCGGCAGCTTCGTCTACGGCTGGGACGGAGCGCGAGAGCAGGTCGAAAAGCTTTCCCAGGCCACGGGCGGCCTACCGACATCGAGCACCTCCTTCGCGTTCGTGCACGCCGCCGAAGCTCTGAACGTGCGCACAGCGGCCGTCGCCGCCAGTTACCCCGACGACGTCGCCACGCTGTTCGCGGACTTCCTGGCCCACGGCGGTGTGGAGATGGTCGACATGTCCACCGCGGATATCGTCACCGCGGCCGAAGTCGGTCGGCTCTCCCCCGACGACGTGGTGGAGTTGATCGTCAGTCGAGACCGGCCCGGCACCGACGCGCTGCTCGTACCCGACACGGCCATGCGCACGCTCGCGCTGGTCGAGACCCTCGAACAGCGCCTGGGCAAACCCGTCCTGACCGCCAACCAGGTGACCGTGTGGGAAGGTCTGCGCCTCGTCGGTGTCACGCACACCGTGCCCGGCTTGGGCACCCTGTTCCGAAGGAAAGGCACATAAGGCATGCTGGCCGACATCGAACCGGTCAACAGGGAGTCGACGGCGTCGATCATCGCCCGGCAGCTCCGAGACGCGATCACGACCGGTTCCCTACCCCCGGGAACCCAGCTCGGCGAGGCCGATCTCGCGGCCCGCTTCAAAGTCTCGCGCGGCCCGTTGCGTGAGGCCATGCAGCGACTGGTGTCCGAGGGCCTGCTGCGCAGCGAACCACATCGCGGGCTGTTCGTGATCGAACTCGAACCCGAGGACGTGCACGACATCTACTGGGTACGTTCGGCGATCGAGCGGGCCGCGGCCCAGCGCGTGATACGCGGCCCCGAACGCGAACGGGTGGCCGACGTGCTGTCCGACGCGGTCGCCGCGATGGCGGAGGCGGACGAGAAGGACGACCCCACCGCCCTCAGCGAAGCCGACCTCGCGTTCCACGAAGCGCTGATCGAGGCATCGGGCAGCAAACGACTCGTACGCATGGCCCGCACGCTGCTCATCGAGACACGCATGTGCCTGTCCGCCCTTCAGGACACCTACGGCAAGGGCTACCAAGGCGTCGACGAGCGCATCGCCGAGCACAACCGCATCATCGAGGCCCTGCGCGACGGCGACGAGGAACGCATGCTCGCGCTGTTGGATGCGCACATGGAAGACGCGGTGCAACGCCTGGCGCCGGGCACGTCCGTGATGACGGAGTGGTCGGAGCGGAAGTAAGGCGAGATCGGCGCGTTGCCGTATGTGTCGCCGTATCTCGCGGGGATGGCGACCGGATGTGTGCTCGATCGCTGCGCGGCACCACCGATACCCGCCGATGCCACCGGCACCGCGTCGGCGGTTCTCCGCCGTACAGGCCGTGCCGTTGCCTCGTCTCCGCAGACACCTGTACGGGAACTGCGGACACAGCTACACAACCTGCGGACACGACGACACAGCCTGCGGACACGACGACACAGCCTGCGGACACGGTGTCGGAGGCCGGGGCTCAGCCGAACAGTGTTCCCACGGCGGTGGCCGTGGTCGCGCTGCCCACGGCGATACCCCAGCCGACCGGGCCGAGCGGAGTGCAGCCGAAGAACTGACTCGCACCCGGCGTCTGGATCAACGCCGCCAGCACCGCCGCCGAGCCGAGACCACTGGCGAGCACGGCCGGATTACGCCATCCCTGCGTCAGGGTCTGTCCCAACTGGGTGCCGACCAGGGCGGCCAGAGCCACCGTGCCGGCTCTCCGCCTGCGGCCGGTGAACCGCGCGATCAGCCACGCCGCCGTGGCCCCGACGGTGGTGGTGCCCGCTCGCACTCCGATCTCGTTGTAGAGGGGTTTGCCGAGGGAACTCTCCGGCCCTTCCCGCAACAACTCGTCCATGGCCTGGGGGTCCGGACGGCGTGAGACGATGGCCATGGCCGGCGCGAGATCGGTGAGCAGGTTGACAAGCAGTATCTGCCGCGCGTTCAGCGGGGAACGGCCCGTCACCGCCGCGCCGAGGACGTTGAACGCGATCTCGCCGACGTTGCCGCCCAGTAACACACCGAGCGCCGAGCGCACCGACGCCCACATGGCGCGGCCCTCCACGAGCGCGGCGATGATCGTTTCGAGTCTGTCGTCGAGTACCACCACATCCGCCGCCGCCCGGGCCGCCGGCGTTCCCCGGCTTCCGAGCGCGATACCGACGTCGGCCAGCCGGATGGCGGGCGCGTCGTTGGACCCGTCGCCCGTCATCGCCACGGTCCTGCCCAACGCGCGATAGGCCTCGACGATGCGGACCTTGTGAGCGGGGGTGCAACGCGCGATCACATCGACCTCGGGCAGGAGTTCCCGCAACTCCTCCTCGCCGAGGTCGTCCAGCTCCGCTCCCGTGACCACGCGCAGATCGTCACCGGTTCCGTTGATCTCGGAGGCGATCGCCTCACCGGTGTCGGGATGATCGCCGGTCAGCATGACGGTGTGGATCCCGGATTCCCGTAGCCGCGCGGCGGCGGGTGCGGCACTGCCACGGACCGGGTCGGTGATGGCGAGGAAGCCGAGGAAGGTCAGCCCGGTCACCGCCTCCGCGTCGGACCAGTCCGCGGGGTCGGCATCCGATCCGAGTGTCCGTTCGGCCACGGCCAGCACTCGGTGTCCCGACCGGGTGAGGGCCTTCAATCGCCCGGACAGTCGTTTACGGGTGTGCGCGTCGAGGTCACAGCGCGGCAGGACCTCCTCCGGAGCGCCCTTGACGCTGAGCAACAGGCCCTTGCGAGTACGCCCCACGGTGGCGTGGAAACCGCGGGAGGGGTCGAACGGCATCGTCGAGGCCTCCTGCCATCCGGACGCCCCCGACGCCGGGGTGAGATTGAGTCGTGCCCCGGCCTCGGCGACCGCTCTGTCGGTGGCGTGCGGCAACTCCTCGACGTCCTGGGAGTGTGGGGTGGCCCGTAGCCCCGCCGCCAGCACAGACCGCAGCGGCTCGGTCAGTGCGTCCACTCGCGACCGTTCCTCACCGTTGTCGGCCTCGCTCACGGTGAGCCTGCCCTCGGTGAGCGTGCCGGTCTTGTCGAAGCACAACACGTCCACGCGCCCGAGCGCCTCGATGCTGCGGGGATTGCGTACGAGGGCACCCATGCCGGCCAAGCGTCGTGCCGCCGCCAGCTGGGCCACGTTGGCGAGAAAAGGCAGGCCTTCCGGCACCGACGCCACGGCCAGGTTCACCGCCGTGCTCAGGCTGTCCCGCAACGGCACCCGGCGCAGCAGTCCGGCTCCGGCCACCACCGCCGCCGACCCGGCGGCCAGCGGCAGGCTCTTCTCCGTCAACTCGGCCAGTCGGGATTCGATTCCCGTGGTGGGTGCGGATTCCCTGGCGATCGCCATGCTGCGTCCGGCTTCGGTATCGTCGCCGACGGCCACGACCACGGCCGTTGCCTGCCCCGCGGACACGGTGGTGCCCTCGTAGACCATCGAGGAGCGTTCGGCGACTTCCGAGGCGACCACGGGAGTGGACGTCTTCGTCACCGGTAACGACTCGCCGGTCAGTGACGACTCGTCCACCTCGAGGCCGGTGGCCTCCACCAGGCGGCAGTCGGCGGGCACCACGTCGCCCGCGGTCAACGCGACGAGGTCACCCGGCACGAGATCGTCGGCGGTGAGGACGTGTTCGTCGCCGTCACGCACCACTGTCGCGCTCACCGAGGACCGACTCAGCAGATCGGCCAACTGGCGTTCCGTGTGCAGCTGCTGGACGCTGCCGAGCAGCGCCGACACCCCGACCACCGCCGCCACCAGTCCCGCGTCCACAGGCGATCCCACGGTCGCCGACAACGCGGCGCCACCGGCGAGCACGGGCGTCAACGGGTTGGACAGCTCGGCGAGGAACGCACTACCGAAACTCGGGCGGGGTGCGCGAACACCGCCGCGTTCGACCCTCCTCCGGTGCTCTTCCGACTCGGTCAATCCCGCAGTGGACGATGAGAGCCGCTCCAGCACTGCGGGGACCGGCATCGCATGCCACGGCACGGTGTCGGCGATCTCCACGGCGTTCGGTTCCCGCAAGCGGGTGGCGTGCCGACGAGCGTTGACGAGCGCGACGGCCGCCCCCGCGTTCACCGCCCGCATCGCTCGACTGGTCGGGTTGGTGCGACCGTCGCGCAACGCGGACACCATGCCCACCCCGCTGGCCGCCTGACTGATGCGGATACTTTGAGCGTTCATGGCCTTGGCCGCGGCGACCGACTCGATGAGCAGTGCCGCGGTGCCCAGGTCATCGCCGACGATCACATGCGCGCCCCACGGCGGCGGGCCGTCGGCGTGCACACCGGCGCCGCAATCGGACCGGCTCAGCGCCCGGCAGTCACCGGAGACCAACAGCACGCCGTGGCCACGGCTCTGCAGCTCGTGCATGGTGCGCTCCGGGTCGTCGGTCTCGTGCACTGGCAGCCTGCTGCGACGAGCCGCCACGGTGAGCAGGTGCGTGCCGGGCAAAGCCTCCTCCCGCAGACCCACGACTGCGTGCAGACGGCGGCCCCGGCCCAACCCCAACACTCGTCTCGCGTCCCTGCGGACAAGGCGTTCCCGTTCCCGGTCGGCGTTGGGCCCGTCGAACTCGCATTCGTCGAGCGGCCCCAACCACCACTCCCCGTCCGTGGCACCGGCTCCGCGCGTCGGATCGCCCGTCTCGGGCGAGTCGAACATCCGCCAGGCCCGCTCGGCCACCTCGTGCGGGTCGGCCTCCGGCAGTGCGATGAGGTCGGACAGTGTCAACCGCCCTGTGCGCAGTGCGGCCCGGTCGAGGACCACGGCGTCGATGCGGTCCATGTGCCGCAGCACCGAACGATCCATCACCACCGTGCCGCGCCGTCCGAGCACGCGTCCGAGCGCGCTGCCGAACGCCGCTCGGGCGGTCTCGGTAGGTTTCGGCAGGGTGGACAGGCCCACGGCCAGCGCTTTGCGTGGCCCCACGAACGGCAGTGTCGACGCGCCCGCGGCGACACCCGCCTTCAACGCCGTGCGCTGGTAGCGCTCCACTTCCCCTTCCGGAAGGGGGGCGGGTCGTTCCGTGGGCAACGCCTCCGCCTCCACGACTTCCGGGCCGGTGACCACGCCCTGCTCGACGTCCCACCACGCGCGTTCCAGCGCTCGTGCCTCACGCCATTGCCCCGCGCGCTGCACCACGTCCAGCAGGATGCTCTCGTTGCCGGCGGCCAGTCCCTGTGCCAGCGCCCCCAACATGGAGGTGAACGAGTCGGCGCGGTTCTCGGAGCGAGCTCTTCTCGCGACCCGCTCCTTCAACACGGGATGGTGATCCGCCACGGACAGCAGTGCGGCCAGCTCCGGCGGCAACGGCGCCCAGGGCGCGATGCGAGTGAACAGCGACACCACGACCCCCACCACGTCGACGGCAAGCGTGGGTACCAAACGGGTGCCGCGCAGGCCGTCGGCGGGGTGTTGCGCCTCACTTTCCAGGACCGCGTCCTCGGGTGAGCGAGGTTGCTGTTCCGCCCGCGCCGCGATCGCCGCGATATCCGCCGGTTGGGGACGCGGCTCCGTCACTTCGACGCACAGTCGCGACGACGGGGCGTTGACTCGCGCCCACGCCACTCCGGGGTGCGCGGCGACGGCCTCCTCGATGCGCTGCGCGACCTCGGCGCCGCCTTCACCGTGGACGCCGTGAACCTCGACGTAGAGGCGCTCGGTCCCCACCGACACCCGCTGGGGCAGGACTCCCACCAACGACATCACACCACGCGCCGTACCGAGGGCGGTTCCCACGGCTCCCGCGACGGACAGCGGGCCCGGAAGAGGAATACCGAGCACTCTCATGACGCCGGGATGCCCCGGTCCGGCCGTGCTGACACCCCGGGGCAGCGGCGGCGCACCACCGCTGCCCCGGGTTCACACGGCGGCGGCGATGGCCGAACCCAGCTGCTCTGTGGTCGCCTTCCCTCCGAGATCGGGAGTGATCACCCTGCCCTCGGCGAGGACCTGCTCGACCGCGACATCCACCGATCGAGCCGCCTCCGTCTCACCCAATTGGCCGAGCATCATCGCCCCGGCCAATATCTGTGCCACCGGGTTGGCGATGCCCTGGCCCGCGATATCCGGGGCGCTGCCGTGCACGGCCTCGAACATCGACGGGTGCGTGCCTTCCGGGTTGATGTTCCCCGACGGGGCCAGGCCGAGGCCTCCGGTGACGGCCGCCGCGAGGTCGCTGAGGATGTCGCCGAACAGATTGGACGCCACGACGACGTCCAGCCGGTCCGGCCGCTGCACCATGCGTGCCGCCAGCGCGTCGATGTGGCACTGCTCGGCCTCGACGTCCGGATAGTCGGCGGAGACGAGTTCGAAGATTTCGTCCCAGAACGGCATCGTGTGGACGATGCCGTTCGACTTGGTGGCCGAACACACCCTCAGCGAGCGCGTACGGGCCAGCTCGAACGCGTAGCGGATGATGCGTTCCACGCCCACCCGGGTGAAGACGGACTCCTGCAGCACGAACTCCCCGGGCTGCCCCTGGTTGTGCCTGCCGCCGAGCGTGGAGTATTCGCCCTCGGAGTTCTCCCGGACGATCACCATCTCCAGTTCGTCGGCCTTCCGGTCCGCCAGCACCGACGTCGTCCCGGGCAGCAGCCGCACCGGCCGGAGGTTGGCGTACTGCGAGAACGCCCGCCGCAGCGGGATCAACAACCCCCACAGCGACACGTGGTCGGGCACGCCGGGGAACCCGACCGCGCCCAGCAGGACGGCGTCGAAACCGGACAGCGTCTCCACGCCGTCTTCCGGCATCATCGCGCCCGTCTTCGCGTAGCGCTCGCAGCTGTAGTCGAACTCGGTCCACCGCAGCGAGAAGCCGTGCTTGCTCGCCGCCGCGTCGAGCACCTTGCACGCCTCGACGGTGACATCCACACCGATGCCGTCGCCGGGAATGGTGGCGATGTCGTAGCTCCTGGCGGTCTCGGCGACCTTGTTGCCGCTGTCGGAAACCGTCCCCATCTTCGGGCTCACAGACTCACCGCAACGTACTTGGTCTCCAGGAACTCGTCGATGCCGACGGTGCCGCCCTCCCTGCCGAGACCGGATTGCTTCACCCCACCGAACGGTGCCGCCGGGTTGGACACGATTCCCTGGTTCAGCCCCACCATGCCCGTCTCCAGGCGCTCGCTGACCCGCAGGGCTCGCTTGATGTCACTGGTGTAGACGTATCCGACGAGGCCGTACTCGGTGTCGTTGGCCGCCGCCACGGCCTCGTCCTCGGTGTCGAACACCGAGATCGGCGCGACGGGGCCGAAGATCTCCTCACTGGCCAGAAGAGCGTCGGAGGGCACATCGGTGAGGACGGTGGGCTGGTAGAAGTTGCCGGGCCCGTCCACGGTGGTACCGCCGGTCAGCACTTCGGCGCCTCGCCTGGCCGCGTCCTTGACCAGGGTGTTCACCTTCTCCACGGCCGCCTCGTCGATGAGCGGCCCCACCACGACGCCGTCCTCGGTGCCACGCCCGATCGGCAACGCCGACATGCGCTCTGTGAGCTTGCGGGCGAATTCATCGGCGACCCCACGCTGCACGTAGAAGCGGTTGGCCGCCGTGCACGCCTCACCGATGTTGCGCATCTTGGCCTGCATCGCACCCTCGACGGCCTCGTCGAGGTCGGCGTCGTCGAACACGAGGAACGGCGCGTTGCCACCGAGTTCCATCGACGTGCGCAACACCTTGTCGGCGCACTGCTCCAGCAACTTCCGGCCCACCGCCGTCGATCCGGTGAACGACAGTTTGCGTGCCCTGCCATCGCGGATGAGCGGCTCCATCACGCCACCCGCATCACTGGTGGTGACCACGTTGAGCACACCGTCGGGCAGCCCCGCGTCCGCCAGGATCTGCGCCAACGCCAACATGGACAGCGGTGTCTGCTCGGCGGGCTTGACGACCATGGTGCAGCCCGCGGCCACGGCCGGGCCGATCTTGCGGGTGCCCATCGCCATCGGGAAGTTCCACGGGGTGATGAGCAGCGACGGCCCCACGGGCTGTTTGGTGACGAGGACCCGGCCGACACCGTTCGGCGCCACGGCGTAACCGCCGTCGATCCGCACAGCTTCCTCGGCGAACCAGCGGAAGAACTCCGCCGCGTACGACACCTCGCCCCGTGATTCGGCCAGCGGCTTGCCCATCTCCAACGTCATCAGCAGCGCGAGCTCGTCCTGCCGCGCCAACAGCGCCTCGTAGGCCCTGCGCAGGATCTCCCCCCGCTCCCGCGGTGGGTAAGCGGCCCATTCGGCCTGTGTGGAGGCGGCGGCGTCGAGAGCCGCCTTACCGTTCTCGACGGACGCGTCGGCCACCTCGCACAGCACCTGTCCGGTGGCGGGGTCGTGTACCGCGAACGTGGCACCGCTCGAAGCCGGCGTCCACTTTCCCCCGATGAACAGCTGCTTGGTGACAGCCTCCACCACACTGGACTCGGTGACCGCGTTCATGAACACTCCCTAAGTCGCTGATTGCGCCGCTGCGAGTGCCATGCTACGAATATTGTTGACAATCTACAACCCTGAATGGTGTGCGACCCGGGTGTGTGCGACGCCAGGCAGGGCGGCCTTCACCGCGTCACATGCACGGAAGGCGACCTTCACTGCACACACCCTCACACACGGTCGCCCTACGCCGCAGTCGCAAAGGAGCACGCTGTCATGGCCCAGCTTTCCCCGATCCTCAAGCAGGCCACACCAGTCGTCGTCGATCACGGCGAGGGCGCCTACCTCTACGACACCGACGGACGTCGCCACCTCGACTTCACCGCGGGGATCGGCGTCACCAGCACCGGCCACTGCCACCCCCGCGTCGTCCAGGCGGCCCAGGAGCAGATCGGCAAGCTGATCCACGGTCAGTACACCACCGTCATGCACCGGCCTCTACTCGAACTGAGCGAACGACTCGGTGAGGTGCTGCCGAGCGGGCTCGACTCACTCTTCTTCGCTAACTCGGGCAGCGAAGCCGTCGAGGCCGCTCTGCGACTGACCCGCCAGGCCACCGGCAGACCCAATGTCGTCGTGTTCCAGGGCGGGTTCCACGGCCGCACGGTGGCCGCGGCGTCGATGACCACCTCCGGCACCCGGTTCGGTGCCGGATTCTCGCCGCTGATGAGCGGCGTGCACGTAGCTCCGTTCCCCAACGCCCACCACTACGGCTGGGACGAGAAGACCACCACCGAATTCGCGCTGAGGGAACTGGACTACCTGTTCGCCACGCAGACCTCGCCGCAGGAGACGGCCGCGTTCTTCATCGAGCCGATGCTCGGCGAAGGCGGCTACGTGCCCGCCAACACCGAGTTCCTCGCCGGACTGCGGCGCCGCGCCGACGAGCACGGCATCCTTTTGGTGATCGATGAGATCCAGACTGGGTTCGGGCGGACCGGGAAGTTCTGGGGACACCAGCACTTCGACGTCCGGCCCGACATCCTGCTCATCGCGAAGGGACTCGCCAGCGGCTTCCCACTGTCGGGCATCGCCGCGTCGAAGGAACTGATGAGCAAGGCCTGGCCCGGTTCCCAGGGCGGCACCTACGGCGGCAACGCCGTGTCGTGCGCCGCGGCCATCGCCACGCTCGACGTCATCACCGAGGAGAACCTCGTTGAGAACGCGGCCGTGCGGGGCAGGCAATTGCTCGAAGGCGCACGGGCGATCGGCGAGAAGACGCCGGGCATCGGTGACGTGCGCGGGCTCGGCCTGCTGGTGGGGTCGGAATTCGTCACACCCGACGGCAAGCCCGACGCCGCTACGGCGCAGGCAGCGCAGAAGGCCGCCGCGGAGAAAGGGCTGCTCCTGCTCACCTGTGGGCCGTTCATGAACGTCGTGCGGATGATCCCGCCACTGGTGGTGACCGCCGAGCAGGTGGACGAGGCACTGGGCATCTGGACCGACGTCGTCACATCGGTGACTAACGGTTCCTGATCTGTCCCACCCTGAAACGGCGAGCAGA
This sequence comes from Saccharomonospora sp., assembly GCF_027317685.1. Classification (NCBI taxonomy): domain Bacteria; kingdom Bacillati; phylum Actinomycetota; class Actinomycetes; order Pseudonocardiales; family Pseudonocardiaceae; genus Saccharomonospora; species Saccharomonospora sp. The sequence goes on along the minus strand of NZ_DAHVQP010000094.1, from coordinate 42,694 downwards.
GACGGGCAAGAACAGGCAAGAACAGGCAGGGACAGGCAAGGAGGACCGTGGCCCGCTACCTCACGATCACGCTCGACAAGCGCGGCGTGTCCTGCCGCGCACGCCTGCTCGACGACGAGGCGCCGCGGACGTGCCAGGCGGTGTGGGACGCGCTGCCCCAAAGTGGCTCGGCCTACCACGCGAAGTACGCCCGCAACGAGATCTACACCCTCGTTCCACCGTTCGCCGACCCGAAGCCGGGGCGGGAGAACCCCACCGTGACCCCCATTCCTGGCGATGTCGTGTACTTCGGCTTCGAGGCGTGGGAGATCGGCAATCCCGCCTACGGTTACGACGACGACAGCGAGGCACACAGCGCGGACGGCGCGGCGGATCTCGCCCTCTTCTACGGCCGCAACAACCTGTTGATCAACGGTGACGCCGGCTGGGTTCCCGGCAACGTGTTCGCCACGATCACCGAGGGGCTGAGCGATATGGCCGCCGCCGCTCAGGACCTGTGGCTGCGGGGTGTCGAAGGCGAGACGCTGACGTTCGCTCGCGCGTAGCCGGATGTCCGTTTTCGGGCGGGGGACACATCCCCCGCCCGAAAGTCTTCCGTGAGAGACCACCAGCGCGAATGACTCGTATCACCGAAGGGCGCTCCCTCGCCCGAAAGAACCATCGGAGGCGAGTCCTGCCCACCGACCACGTCGGACCGCGGAACGCGGCGACAGGTCAGCGCGTTGGGAGCCAAGAGCGGTCTGGATCTCGCCTCCGTCCCCTCACCCGATCTCTTCCCTTCACTCGAACGGGTGTTGTTTTAATATTCACTCATCGTACCGACGAGGTAACTCTTTGGTGTCGCGCCCGGAAAGACAGTTCGATGCGTGAACATGTAATGCCTGAGCACCCCGATCGAGGGATCACGAATTGTCACGATCGAGCGTAAATCGTGGCCCCCGCGTAAAACCCGAAAGGGTTACATGTTTAATCTGAGGGGATTTATCCCTATTTTCGGCGCCATCCGAGGCTCTTTGACACCGGACACGTGACGGTGGAAATCTAGATCTCGCTTTCGAAAGCGGTGTGCGCGCACCAATTCCCCAATATCACAACGGATACCTCTTGATAAAGGAGCCCCTGATGCAGATGCTCGTCATGCACGCGACCTCCGGCAACGTGCTCACCGACCTGCTGGCAGCCCTCGCCCACCTTGTCGGCTGGCTGGTCTGACGCATGCGTCCGACACTGTCGCGACAGGCATGACACAACGGGGCCGACACCAGGCGCGGAAGTCGGCCCCGTTGTCCGCTGAACCGCGAGAATGTGAGACGAATTCATAGCCGACGGGACACGGAGCGTACTAGGCTGCTCGCCCATGGGCGACGTAGCGCAGCGGCTGGCCGAGATCGTCGGCATGAACAACGTGGCAGGCGGCGGCGACGTCGGTGACGACTACACGGGCGACGAAGCGCTCGTCGGCGACCGGGTCAAGCCCAGGTACGTGATCAAACCCGGTACCGCCGAGGAAGTCGCCGCCGCCCTACGGCTGGCCACCGAGGAACGCATACCCGTGACGGCCCGAGGATCGGGCACCGGCCTCTCGGGCGCGGCCCGACCGCACCCCGACGGCATGGTCGTCTCCTTCGAGCGCATGAACGCGATCCTCGACATCGACACCACCAATCACGTCGCTGTCGTGCAGCCAGGGGTGACACTGTCCGAACTGGATGACCAGACCGCGAAAGTCGGTCTCGGCTACACCGTCTACCCCGGCGAGATGAGTGCGAGCGTCGGCGGCAACGTCGGCACCAACGCGGGCGGCATGCGTGCGATCAAGTACGGCGTCACCCGCAACAACATCCTCGGCCTACAGGCCGCGCTCCCCACAGGCGAACTGATCCGAACCGGTGGCCGGACCGTGAAGACCTCGACCGGCTACGACCTCACCCAACTGGTCATCGGCTCCGAGGGCACCCTCGCGCTCGCCACCGAGATCATCGTCAAACTGCACCCCCGACTCCCCCACAACACAACGGTGCTCGCACCGTTTCCCACGCTCGACTCGGTGATGGCCGCCGTGCCGCGCATCGTCTCCAGCGGCCTCTCGCCGCACATCCTCGAATACATCGACACGCTGACCATGGCCGCCATCACCCACACCGCGGAGCTGACGCTCGGCATCTCCGACGCGGTACGGGAAACTTCCCAGGCCTACCTCGTGGTGGGACTGGAAAACCGCGACCCCGACCGTCTCGACGGCGACGTGGCCGTCCTCGGTGAACTCCTCACCACCCTCGGCGCCTCCGACGCCTACGTGCTCGAAGGCACCTCCGCCCGCAAACTGATCGAGGCACGGGAAAAGGCCTTCTGGACGGCCAAGGCAGCGGGCGCCGACGAGATCATCGACGTCGTGGTGCCACGCTCGGCCCTACCCGGCTTCCTCACCGAAGCCCAGACCGCCGCTACGCGCACCGAATCGGGCGTGGTCGGTTGCGGCCACGCGGGCGACGGCAACGTCCACCTCGCCGTGTTTCAGAAGGACGAAGACAAGCGGGAACGCCTGCTGCACGATATCTTCGCCGCGGCGATGGAACTGGGCGGTGCCATCTCCGGTGAACACGGCATCGGACATGCCAAGAAGACATACTTCCTCCAGTTGGAGGACCCCGCCAAGATCGAGTTGATGAGCCGAGTGAAGCGGGCATTCGACCCGGCCGGGATCTTGAACCCCGGTGTGCTCTTCGGCCGGGAGGACTGAGGAACCATGGCGATGAACGGCGCGCAGGCACTGATCCGCACACTCGTCGATGCCGACGTGGACGTGTGCTTCACCAACCCGGGCACCTCGGAGATGCACTTCGTGGCCGCACTCGACGACGTGCCGCAGATCCGTGGTGTGCTCGGCCTGGCCGAAGGCGTGGTGACGGGAGCCGCCGACGGGTACGGACGAGTCGCGGACAAACCTGCCGCGACCCTGCTGCATCTCGGCGCGGGGTTGGGTAACGGGCTGGCGAACCTGCACAACGCCCGCCGTGCCAACACCCCGATCGTCAACATCATCGGTGACCACGCGACCTACCACAAAAAGTTCGATGCGCCTTTGGAATCCGACATCGAAGCGGTGGCGGGGTCGTTGAACGGCTGGGTGCGTCGGTCGTCGAGCACGGCCGACATCGGCGCCGACATGGCGGCGGCGATCGCGGCGGCACAGGATACGCCCGGACGGGTGGCGACGCTGATCCTGCCCGCCGACGTGTCGTGGGGCGACGGTGGCACACCCGCCGCGACCGTGCCACCGAAAGCGCCGCGAACGGTGGCGTCGGACGTGGTGCGTTCCGTGGTGGAGATACTGCGAAGCGGCGAGCCGGTGGCACTGTTGTTCGGCGGCCGTGCCTGCCGGGAACGCGGGCTGCGTGCGGTGAGCCGGATCGCGCAGGCCACCGGGGCCAAACCGTTCGCCGAGACCTTCCCGGCTCGGATGGAACGCGGCGCCGGACTGCCGAACATCGAACGTCTCGGCTACCTCGCCGAACAGGTCGCCTACCAGCTCGACGGGGTGCGGCACGTCGTCATCGCCGGGGCCCGATCCCCCGTATCGTTCTTCGCCTACCCCGGCAAGGCCGGCGATCTCGTCCCGGAAGGCGCGCGCGTGCACACGCTCGCCGAGCCGGGCGACGACGTCGTCAGCGCCCTGGAGGAGCTGGCCGACGAGGTTGCGGCCGACGTCGAACCGGAACTCGCGCCGGCTCAGCGGCCGGAGTTGCCGACCGGGGAGTTGACGCCGCAGAACTGGGCGCAGGTGATCGGCGCGCTGTTGCCCGAGAACGCGATCATCTCGGACGAGACGCACACCTCCGGCCTGCTCGTGCCCATGGCGACCGCCGGAGCTCCACGCCATGACGTGCTGACGTTGACGGGCGGCGCGATCGGCCAGGGCATGGCCGTGGCCACCGGCGCCGCCATCGCCGCTCCGGAGCGGCCCGTGATCAACCTGGAGGCCGACGGCAGCGCGATATACAACATTTCCTCACTGTGGACGCAAGCGCGGGAGAACCTCGACGTCACCACGGTGGTGCTCAACAACCGCGCGTACGCCATTCTGCGAATGGAGCTGCAGCGGGTGGGCGCCGAGTCATCCGGCCCCAAGGCCAATGGATTGTTCGATCTGTCCACACCGGATCTCGACTTCGTGAGAATGGCCGAGGGATTCGGTGTTCCCGCGACGCGGGCGAGGACGGCGGAGGAACTCGCCGACCAGTTCCGTCGCGCGGTGGCAGAACCGGGCCCGCACCTCATCGAGGCGATGGTGCCCCCGCTCCTCTGACCTCCTTCTCTGACATCGTGTCCGCAGCCTGTGTCGCTGTGTTCGCATCGTGCGATGCGGACACGACTACGCAGACTGCGGACACGATGGCGAAAGGGCCACCGTCCTGAGAAGGGCGGTGGCCCTTTGGCCCTTGGGCCCTTTGGGCTTACTCGAAGATCTCGCCCTTCTCGGCCTTCTCCACCAGCGAGGCCGGCGGCTCGAAGTGGCTGCCGTAACGCTGCGCCAACTCACGCGCCCGCGCGACGAAGCCCTTCAGCCCGCCCTCGTAGGAGTTCATGTACTGCACCACGCCACCGGTCCACGCCGGGAAACCGATGCCGAAGATCGAGCCGATGTTGGCGTCCTCCACCGAGTTGAGCACGCCCTCGTCGAAGCACTTGACGGTTTCGAGTGCCTCGGCGAACAGCATCCGCTCCTGGAGGTCCTTGAACGGCACGTCACCGCTGCCGCTGTTGAAAGCCTCCCGCAGCCCCGGCCACAACCGGGTCCGCTTGCCGTTTTCGTCGTACTCGTAGAACCCGGCGCCGGCGGAGCGGCCCTTGCGGTCGAACTCGTCGAGCATCCGGTCGATGACGGCTTCGGACGGGTGCGGGGTCCACGTGCCTCCCGCAGCCTCCACCGCGGCCTTCGTCTCCTCGCGGATCTTGCGCGGCAGCGTCAGCGTCAGCTCGTCCATCAGCTGCAGCGGCGGCGCCGGGTAGCCGGCCTGCGCACCGGCCTGCTCAATGCTGGCAGGCTCGACGCCCTCGCCCACCGCGGCGACGGCCTCGTTGAGGAACGTGCCGATCACGCGGCTGGTGAAGAACCCGCGGCTGTCGTTGACGACGATCGGGGTCTTGCGGATCTGCAACGTGAAGTCGAAGACCTTCGCCAGCGTGGCGTCGGAGGTCTTCTCCCCGCGGATGATCTCCACGAGCGGCATCTTGTCCACCGGCGAGAAGAAGTGGATGCCGATGAAGTCCTCCTGCCGCTTCACACCCTCGGCCAAGCCGGTGATGGGAAGGGTGGAGGTGTTCGAGCCGAGCACCGCCTCCGGCTCGACGATGCCCTCGATCTCCTGGAAGACCTTGTGCTTGAGCTCGGTGCTCTCGAACACAGCCTCGATCACGAAGTCGACGCCCTTGAAGTCCTCGGGGTCGGCCGTCGGCTTGATGCGGGCCAGCAGCGCGTCGGACTTCTCCTGGGTCGTCTTGCCGCGCTTGAGCGCCTTCTCCTCGAGCTTGACGGCGTAGCCCTTGCCCTTCTCGGCGTTCTCCTGCGACACGTCCTTCAGGACGACGTCGATGCCCGCCTTCGCGCACACGTAGGCGATCGCCGCGCCCATCATGCCTGCGCCGAGCACACCGACCTTGCGCGCCTGGTACTTCTCGAAGCCCTTCGGGCGGGAGCCACCGGAGTTGATGTGCTGCAGGTCGAAGAAGAACGCCTTGGTCATGTTCTTCGCGACCTGGCCGGTCACCAGGCTGACGAAGTACCGCGTCTCGATCTTGAACGCGGTGTCGATGTCGACCTGCGCGCTCTCCACGGCGGTGGCGAGGATGGCACGCGGGGCGGGCATCGGCGCGCCCTTGAGCTGCTTGCGCAGGGTCGCGGGGAAGGCGGGCAGGTTCGCGGCGAACTTCGGGTTCGACGGCGAGCCACCGGGGATCTTGTAGCCCTTGACGTCCCACGGCTGCTGGGCCTCGGGGTTGGCCTTGATCCACTCCTTGGCCTTCGGCAGGAGTTCGTCGACCGAGTCCACCAGCTCGTGGACCAGGCCGAGCTCCAGCGCCTTGGCGGGCCTGTGCCGCTGGCCCTGCACCAGCACATTGAGCACCGCGTTCTGGATGCCGAGCAGGCGCACGGTGCGCACGACGCCACCGGCGCCGGGCAGCAGGCCGAGCGTCACCTCGGGCAGACCGATCTGGCTGCCCTTGACGTCGGCGGCGATGCGGTGGTGGCAGGCCAGCGCAATTTCCAGGCCACCGCCGAGGGCGGCGCCGTTGATGGCGGCGACGACCGGCTTGCCGAGGGTCTCCAACCGGCGCAGCTGCTGCTTCAGCTCGTTGCTGTACTCGGCGATCGACTCGGCGTCGGCGGGCGTGGCCTTGATGAGGTCGTTGAGGTCCCCGCCCGCGAAGAACGTCTTCTTGGCCGACGTGATCACCACACCGGTGATCGAGTCCTTCTCCGCCTCCAGACGGTCGATGATCACACCGAACGACTCACGGAAGTCGTCGTTCATGGTGTTGGCCGACTGCTTCGGGTCGTCGAGCGTCAGCACGACGATGCCGTCGGAGTCCTTCTCCCAGCGGATGGTCTTGGCTTCAGTCATCGTTTGTTCTCGTCCCTCACACGCGCTCGATGATCGTGGCGAGGCCCATGCCACCGCCGATGCACAGCGTCACGAGCGCGCGCCGGGCCTGACGCCGCTCCAGTTCGTCCACCATCGTGCCCAGAATCATCGCGCCGGTGGCGCCCAGCGGGTGGCCCATGGCGATGGCGCCGCCGTTGACGTTGACCTTCTCCTCGGGCAGGTTGAGGTCCTTCATCCACTTGAGAACCACGGAGGCGAACGCCTCGTTCAGCTCGAACAGGTCGATGTCGTCGACCGTGAGCCCGGCCTTGTCCAGCACCTTCTGCGTGGCGGGCGTGGGACCGGTGAGCATGATCGTCGGGTCGGAGCCGGTGACCGCGGTGGCGACGATGCGAGCCCGGGGCTCCATGCCGATGGTCTTGCCGATCTCCTCGTTACCCACCAGCACGATGGCGGCGCCGTCGACGATGCCCGACGAGTTACCACCGGTGTGCACGTGGTCGATCTTCTCGATCCAGTGGTACTTCTGCAGCGCCACAGCGTCGAAACCGGCGAAGTCACCGAGGTCGGCGAAGGCCGGCTTGAGCTTGGCCAGCGTCTCCATCGTGGTACCGGGGCGACGGTGCTCGTCGTGGTCGAGGATGGTCACACCGTTGATGTCCTTGACCGGCACCACGGACTTGGCGAAGTACCCGCCCGACCAGGCGGCCTCGGCCCGCTCCTGCGACCGCACGGCGTAGGCGTCGACGTCCTCCCGCGAGAAGCCCTCGATGGTGGCGATGAGGTCGGCGCCGATGCCCTGCGGCACGAAGTAGGAGTCGTAGTTGGTGGCAGGGTCGGTGAACATCGCGCCGCCGTCGGAACCCATCGGCACGCGCGACATCGACTCGACACCACCACCGATGACGAGGTCGTCCCAACCGGCGCGCACCTTCTGAGCGGCCTGGTTGACGGCTTCCAGGCCCGAGGCGCAGAAGCGGTTGAGCTGCACACCGGCGACGGTGTCGGGCAGCCCGCCGGCGATGGCAGCGGCGCGCGCGATGTCGGCGCCCTGATCCCCCACCGGCGATACGACACCGAGGATGATGTCGTCGATCAGCGCGGGGTCCAGATCGGTGTGCCGCGCCTTGAGCTCGTCGAGCAAGCCGACCACCAGGTCGACCGGCTTGGTTCCGTGGAGGGAACCGCCTTTGTTCTTGCCACGAGGCGTGCGGATCGCCTCGTAGATGAACGCCTCTGTACTCACGCCTGAGGTCCTTCCTGGCGCAGATTGCCGTTCGTGGTGCTAATCGCTACTAACATAATCCCGCATTACCCGAGGCTGTCAACGGGTTGTCGGGTCTGGAACACACGCTAGAGTGGGCTCACGTCATGGATGATATGAACGGTAGGAACAAGCGTCCCCGCGATCGCCGGAGCCAGCTCGCCACGATCGCGTCCGAGCTGTTCCAGCAGCGCGGTTACCACGGTGTGAGCATCAACGACATCGCGGCGGCCGCGGGCGTCACCGGTCCCGCCATCTACCGGCACTTCGCCGACAAACAGGCGGTCCTGGCCCACGTGCTGCTGTCGGGCCTGAGGGACATGGAGGTCGCCACCGAGGCGGCCCTCGACCCGGCCCGGTCCTCCACGCCCGAGGAGATCCGTGAACTGCTCACCGGCCTGGCGGCCCGCTCGGTGGAGCGCCGGGACACCGCCGCGCTGTGGCGTTGGGAAGGGCGGCATCTCGCCGCCGAGGCCCAACAGCGGATCCGTCGACGTTCCACCGCCATGCTGTCGGCGTGGGCGACGGTGCTGCGACGCAAGCGGCCCGAGCTGTCCGAGGAGGACGCCGAACTGCTGTGCTGGGCAACCCTGTCGGTCTTCGGCAGCGTCTCGGTACACCGCGTCACGCTCTCCAAGCGTCGGTTCACCGAGTTGCTCACCTCGCTGGCTCTGCGGGTACTGCACGCGGACCTGCCCGAACCGGACGACGACGAACCCGCCACCCCTCCCGCGTTGACGCTGGAGCAACCGTCGCGCCGGGAGCGGCTGCTCACCGAAGCCGCGGAACTGTTCCGCAAGCACGGCTTCGCCGCGGTGAGCATGGAGGACATCGGCAAGGCGGCGGGTATCGCCGGGCCCAGCGTGTATCGGCACTTCAGCAGCAAGTCGAGCCTGCTGGCCGCCATCGGTCGCAGAGCGGGTGACCGGGTCATGGTCGCGGCCGACCACGCACTGCGGACCAGCGCTCCGCGTGACGAGCGGGAGGCGTTGCGCAGGCTCGCCGAGTCCTATGTGCGCACCCTGACGGGCCCGCCGGAGCTGCTCGTGGCGTTCTCGGTGGATCACGTGCACATCGACGAGAAAGACCGTCCGGAACTGTTGCGTATCCAACGGGACTACGTGGCTCAGTGGGTGCGGCTGCTGGAAGCCGTGCATCCCGGACTGGAGACCCGCGAAGCGAAGATCATCACGCACGCGGCGCTGACCATCGCCAACGACCTCACCCGGACCCGACGGATGGCGGCGCGTTCTCACCTCGCGGCCGAGCTGACGACGTTGTTGCACGCGGTGCTCGACATCGCCTGATCTTCGCCTGATCTTTCACCGGACCCTGCTGGCGCCCGAGCACACCCACCGGCTAACCTACTCGCGAGTAGGTATACCGGAGGGAAAGCTGTGGCCCGACAGAAAGCGACACGACGCGACGCCATGGGCTTCGGCCTCGCGGCGCTCAACCGGCTCGCCGGAAGCCCGCTGCTCGACCGCACCGGACTGCGCAAACCCGTCGAGAACGTCGTGGCCACGGCCACGCGCCAGGGTTTCCGCGTGGCGGGTGCCGCGCAGCGGACGTTCAAGGCGACCACCCGGCTCGGCAAGCCCGCGCGGCTCGCACCCGTGCCCGAGACGGGGCTGTTCGACCTCACCCCGAACGACGAACAGCAGATGATCGTCGAGACGGTGTCCGAGTTCGCCGCCAAACAGCTGCGGCCCGCCGCGGCCGAGGCCGACGACACCATGACGCCCCCCGACGGGCTGCTGGGACGCGCTGCCGAACTGGGCCTGACGGTGGTCGGGATCCCCGAGGAACTCGGCGGCATCGGCAGCGAACGCTCCACGGTGACGAACGTGCTCGTCGCCGAGGCGCTCGCCCACGGCGATCTGGGCCTGGCGGTGGCCGTGCTCGCCCCGTCGGCGGTGAGCAACGTCCTCGTGCGACACGGCGACGCCCACCAACAGGCCACCTATCTGCCCGCGTTCACCGGTGAGGACGTGCCCGCGGCGGCACTGGCGTTGCAGGAGCGTGCGCCGCTGTTCGACGTGTTCGCCCCGAAGACCACCGCGAAGCGCACCCCGAACGGCTACCGCCTCAACGGTGTGAAAAACCTCGTGCCGAGGGCCGCGCAGGCCGAGCTGTTCATCGTGTCCGCGAATCTCGAAGGACGCGGACCGGCCCTGTTCGTCGTCGAGTCGTCGAGCAAGGGCGTGTCCATCGAGGCGGAGCCCGCGATGGGTCTGCGAGGCGCGGCGACCGGCAAACTGGTGCTCGAAGGCGTGTCGCTGCCCGCGAGCGCCCTCATCGGCGGCGGCAAGCGTGACGTGTTCACCGACGTGGTGCGCTCCTCCCGCCTGGCGTGGTCGGCGCTGGCGTGCGGCACCGCGAAGGCCGTGCTCGACTACGTCATCCCCTACGTCAACGAGCGCGAGGCGTTCGGTGAGCCCATCAGCCACCGGCAGGGCGTGGCGTTCCAGGTCGCCGACATCGGTATCGAGCTGGAGGGCATGCGTCTGGTGATGCTGCGCGCGGCCTCCCGGGCCGAACAGGACAAGCCGCACGCACGCGAGGTGGCGCTGGCCCGCAAACTCGCCGTGGACAAGGGCATGTGGATCGGCAGCACCGGTGTTCAACTGCTCGGCGGGCACGGGTTCATCAAGGAACATCCGGTGGAGCGCTGGTATCGCGACCTGCGCGCGATCGGCGTCATGGAAGGGGTCGTGACGGCATGATCAATCTCGAGGTCCCGAAGAAGGCCAAGGCCCTGGTCAACCAGGCCCGACAGGCCGCCACCGAGGTGTTCCGGCCGATCTCGCGCAAGTACGACCGGGCCGAGCACGTCTATCCCACCGAGCTCGACATGCTCGCCGCGCTGCTGGACGGGTTGAACACCTCGGGCGAGGGCGGCGCGGGCGCGGCCGGTGTGCGTCGCAAGGACGACAAGGACACCTCCGGTAACCGCAACGGCAGCAACCTGCTGACCGTGCTCGGCACCATCGAGTTGTGCTGGGGCGACGTGGCACTGCTGCTGTCCATGCCGCGACAGGGACTCGGCAACGCGGCCATCGCGTCGGTGGCCAACGACGAGCAGCTGGCGCGCTTCGGCAAGCACTGGGCGGCCATGGCGATCACCGAGCCGGGCTGCGGGTCCGACTCGGCGGCCATCACCACCACGGCCACCAAGGACGGCGACGACTACATCCTCAACGGGGAGAAGATCTTCGTCACCTCCGGCGAGCGGGCCGACGCCGTGGTCGTGTGGGCCACTTTGGACAAGAGCAAGGGCCGCGCCGCCATCAAGTCGTTCGTGGTGGAGAAGGGCACGCCGGGTTTCGAGGTCGTGCGGTTGGAGCACAAGCTCGGCATCCGCGCCTCCGACACGGCTGTGCTGCGGTTCGACAACTGCCGAGTGCCGAAGGAGAACCTGCTCGGCTCCCCGGAGATCGACACCAAGAAGGGTTTCGCCGGGGTCATGCAGACCTTCGACAACACCCGTCCGCTGGTGGCCGCCATGGCCATCGGTGTGGCACGGGCGGCGTTGGAGGAGACCCGGCGCCTCCTGGCCGAAGCCGGCATCGAGGTGGACTACAACAAGCCCGCGATGTCGCAACACGCCGCCGCAGCCACGTTCCTGCAGCTGGAGGCCGACTACGAGGCCGCGTACCTGACGACGATGGAAGCGGCGTGGATGGCCGACAACCGCAAGCCGAACTCGCTGCAGGCGTCGATCGCCAAGGCCAAGGCGGGACGCACGGTCGTGGACATCACGCTCAAATGTGTCGAACTCGCCGGCACCCTCGGCTACACCGAGGAGTCACTGCTGGAGAAGTGGGCACGTGACTCGAAGATCCTGGACATCTTCGAAGGCACGCAACAGATCCAGCAACTCATCGTCGCCCGCCGCCTGCTGGGCAAGACGAGCAAGGAACTGAAGTAGCCTGTAAGGCAAAGGAAAGCCGCCCGTCCACTGTGTCGCACAGGGGCGGGCGGCTTTCTCGTGCTCAGACCTCGACCGTCCGGCCCGGGCCCTCGTGCACACCGGTGCGCTCGATCGGCCAGCCGAAGCGCGACCCAGCACGGCGGGCCGGTGACCTACTCGATACGCGCCCGTGCCACGTCGATGGCGTGGGTGACCCACCAGCACCCCCGCATGTGATCGAGCATACGTATGTGGTCCACGTGTTCGGGGAAGACTTTTTCACAAGTTTTCGAGTCGATGTGGGCACGAAGCGAGGAGATCGCCACGTGAAGGACCTGAGCACACTGCTCGCCGTCGCGCGAGAGGCCGCCGACATCGGCCGCGCCATCGTCTCCATCGGCGACTACGCCACCGGCGAAGGAGCCGCCGAGAAGAACCGCCGCCGCTTCGCCGTCACCCAGGCCCTGGCCGAGAACGTCGAACGCGTCCGCATGTTCGGCGCGGCCTCCCTCGACCTCGCCTGGGTAGCCGAAGGACGCACCGACGCCTGCGTGATCCTGTCCAACAAGCCCTGGGACATGGCGGCGGGAGCGCTTCTCGCTCGTCTCTTCGCAGCGATGGTCACGGACACGAACAAGCGCCCACACGATCTCGCGGCCGAAGAGACAATGGCGTGCAATCCCCGGCTACTTCCCCTACTCAGTGACCTGTTGGTCAACGAAAAGGAAGAGTGACCGCTCAAAGCCCGGCCAGCGTGTGCACTGATGCTTCAAACCGCGCTGACGACGGCGGCCTCACCCTTTTGGGTACGGCTTGGAACAGTGATCCCCGAAATCGCCCCACGGCGGGAAATCACGCACACGAGCGCGCACAGAATGTGCGGAGCGTGAATAGCCATAAACAGTCTGGGTACCCGCTCGGCACGGCGGCGGAGACCGCCGCCTGACAACGGTAGCCGTGATGGGAATCGAATCATGACAGGCTTGGGTGGACTGAACCCTTCCTCCGGCGCCATGGTGCTGGGGCTAGTTCAACAGCAGGTACCGATCATCAGCGAACCAGGGGATCTGAAGGCGGCGAGTGAGAAGGTCGCCGACATGGTCAGGATGGCGAAGGCCGGCCTGCCAACCTTGGACCTGCTGGTCTTTCCCGAGTACTGCCTCAACGGGCTCAACCCCAAAAGCTGGCTTCGCGACGACCTGTTGTGCGATCTCGACGGTCCCGAGGTCGAACGGCTGCGAAGCGCGTGCGCGGACCGTCGCATCTGGGGTTGCTTCTCCCTCATGGAACGCAACCCACACGGTGCGCCGTACAACAGCGGAATCATCGTCGACGCGTCCGGGGAGATCGCCCTGTACTACCGCAAGATGCATCCGATGGTCCCGCTCGAACCCTGGGAGCCCGGCGATCTCGGCGTGCCGGTGTGCGCCGGGCCGGCCGGGTCGACCCTGGCGTTGCTCATCTGTCATGACGGGATGTTCCCCGAAATGGCTCGGGAAGCCGCGTACAAGGGAGCGAACGTCATCCTGCGGACTGCCGGCTACACCGACCCCATCCGAAGTTCCTGGCGGTTCACCAACCAGTCCAACGCTTTCACCAATCTCGCCTACACGGCCTCGGTCGCTCTCACCGGCGCGGACGCCACGGGGATCTGGTCGATCGGCGAAGCGATGATCTGCGACCCGGAGGGGAACGTCATCGAACAGGGTGACAACTCCCCCGACCGCATCGTCACCGGCGAGGTCGTTCCCGCACGCGCCGACGAGGCACGACGCCGCTGGGGCGTGGAGAACAACATCTACCAACTGGGTCACCGCGGCTACGTGGCCGTTCGGGGCGGAGCCACGGACTGCCCGTACACGTACATGACCGACCTCGCCGCGGGCCGGTACCGGGTGCCGTGGGAGGACGAGGTCGAGATGACCGACGGCACCTCGGTGGGCTACGGACCCCCGCGAGACCCGGCCAGTGACAAGGAAACGCATCGAACGAACGCACCGCGTCAGACGACCGGCGGATAGTCGGCCGAGTACTCGTATCCCCGGAAAGCCTGACACACGTCCGTTGAATGTGGACACACCCGGGAAAGATCGAATCGCGACGGTGACCGACCGTTGTCAGGATTGAGTCATGTAACCGGCCACAGTGCGAGGTCGCGGACGCGGTCCGCTGACGGAGGAGTGAGGTGTCTGCTGCCCACGGCGCCGAGACTGGGGTGCCCCGCAACGGCTCCCGTCGTCGGCGTCCGGCGACGGACTGGCTGGGCTGGGTATCGTGCGCCGTCACCGTGGTCGGGTTCGGACTGTCCCTACTCGCGTGGTCGGCCGGTGGTTTCTCCGTATCCGTTCCTTGGGCTCCCAGCCGTGACCTGTGGTTGAGTTTCTCGTTCGACGGGCTCGGTGCCCTGTACGCGCTGCTGGCCACCGGTGTCGGTGCACTGGTGTTCGCCTACGGCAGTCGGTACCTGCCACTACACCTGGAACACGAGAAGCGCCCACTCGACCAACGGTGGCGCTTCTGGCCGTGGATGCTGTTGTTCGCCGCGTCGATGGTCGGCCTGGCGTCGGCACAGGACCTCGTGCTGCTTTTCGTCTTCTTCGATCTGACCGCGATCTGCTCGTACTTCCTCATCGGTTTCGACCACGGCCGCCGCGAAGCCCACATCGCCGCGATCATGTCCCTCATCGTCACCGTCGCCAGCGCGGTGGCGATGCTCATCGCCGCCACCCTGTTCCACAGCCGGTACGGCACGTTCTCGATACCGGAGCTGGTGCGGCTTACGGAAAGCGGATCGACGACGACCACCGCCGCCGCGTTGCTGGCCGTGGCGGCCCTGGCCAAAAGCGCGCAGGCACCGTTCCACTTCTGGCTGCCCCGTGCCATGGCCGCACCCACACCGGTGTCGGCCTATCTCCACTCGGCGGCGATGGTCGCGGCCGGGGTCCTCGTCCTGGGCCGGGTCCACCCGTTACTGGCTCGAAGTGAGGCGGTGCTCATCGGTTTGTCGGTGGTGGGCACGCTCTCGATCGTGGTCGGCGGGGTGCTCGCCCTGGGCGAGGACCGGCTCAAACAGGTACTCGCCTACTCCACGATCTCCCAGTACGGCTACATGGTGCTGCTGTACGGGATCGGGGGAGCGAACGGCAACGGTGCGGCGGCGTTCTACGTCCTGGTGCACGGGGTGGCCAAGAGCGCGTTGTTCATGACGGCCGGGGCGGTGACGATGGCCACCGGCGAAGATCGGCTGTCCCGCCTGGGCGGGCTCCGACGACGCATGCCTGTGTTGGCCGTCGCCGCGGGAGTGGCGACGGCGACCCTCGCGGCCCTGCCGCTCACCGCGGGCTTCTTCAAAGACGAGCTCTTCTTCAAAGCCGCGCTCGAAGCGGGTCCGTGGGAGGCCGCGATCGCCCTGGTGGCGGCGAGTCTGACCTTCGCCTACATCTGGCGTTTCTGGGGGAAGCTGTTCCTGGGCCGAAAACGCGTGGGCGAAGACGGCGCCGGTGGAGTCAGGACCTCTCCCCTGCTCGTCGCCCCCGTCGTCGTGCTCGCCGGCATCGCCGTGCTGGGCGGGCTGGTGACGCAACCGTTCGTCGGTCTGGCCGAGGCCGCCGGAAACGTCAGCAACGTCGGCGGAGTCCACCTGTCGCCCGCCTACCACCTGGATGCCCGGCCGGAGAACCTGATGGCGGTGTGCGCGTGGGGGCTGGGCGTCCTGTTACTCGTGGGTCACCGGTTCTCCACCCGGGTGTCGCGGCTGCTGGCCGAGTTCGGACAGCGGTGGGGCCCCCGCCAGGTCTACGCGTTGTCGCTACGAGGTCTGTCCGCGCTCTCCGGCGTCATCCACAACCGGGAGGTCCACACCCTGAGAAACAGTGTCGCGGTGGTGCTCGTGCCCGCCGCGATACTGGGTGGCATCGCCTTCGCCGTCACCCCGATGGAGCGGACGTACGACGTCGGCTCGGTTTCGGGCGACGACTGGTTGATCCTGGCGTTGTTGGCCCTGGTGGCCATCGCGACGGTGGCGGTCGCCCGGGCCCGCGCACAACTGCCCCTGGTCCTCACCCTGGCTGTGGTGGGATTCGCCCTGGCCGCGGTCTACGCGTTGTTCAGCGCGCCGAACGTGGCGTTGGTGGCCGTGACGGTCGAGACCATGGTCACCCTGGTGTTCCTCATGGCGTTGGCTCGACTGCCCACACGCCGGGGTAACGGCCGAGGCAGTCTCCCGATGTCTCCCGACCTCAAACACGCCGCTGTGGCCAGGCAGACCGGCCGGAACCTCCTCGCCGGGGTCGCCGCGGGGCTGGGCATGTTCATCGCCTTGTGGAGTTCTCTCTCCCACCCGGCACAGGAACCGAACGTGGCGGCCGAGTACATCGCCCTCACCCCCGAGGCCCACGGCCACGACGCCGTCACCGTGATCATCACCGACTTCCGGGGTCTGGACACCCTCGGCGAGATCACCGTCCTGGTCGTCGCGGGCATCGGGGTGGCCAGCCTGTTGCGACGGGGGCGATTGTGGTGAGACGGCACGACATCATCGTCCGGGTTGTGGCCCGGCTCCTGCTGGCCCCCAGCGTCGCCGTCGCCGTGGCGTTGCTCGTCAAGGGATACTCCGAGGTCGGTGACGGTTTCAGCGCCGGGATGATCGTCGCGTTGACGGTCGCTTTGCAGTACGTGGCGCTCGGAGCCTCGACGGCGGAACGGGTCCTCCCGTTGTTGCGCCTCAGTCCGATACTGATGATCGGGGGCCTGCTTATGTCCCTGATCGTTGCGTTCTTCCCTCTAGCACTCGGCAAACCGCCGTTCAGCCATCTTCCGGAACCCGGTCGGCACGTGACCACCGTGGGCACGCTCGAGCTGTTCACCCCGCTGGCCTTCGACGTGGCGATCTTCTGCCTGGTGGTGGGGGTACTGACGACGATGCTGCACCAGTTCGCGAGCACGGAGGAGGAGACCGAAGAGGAAAGAGAAGGGGAGCAGACCGGATGAACCTCGCCATAGCCGGAACCGCCGCACTGCTGTTCGGCAGCGGCGCCTATCTGCTCCTGCAACACGAACTCGTCCGAGTCAGCGCGGGAATCGTGCTGATCTCACAAAGCGCCGTTTTGATGATCATCGGCTCCAGTCTGATCCGCGGCGAGGCACCCATCGTCCCGGCCGACAAAACGGTCGCCGACCCGGTGCCCCAAGCACTGGCGTTGACGGCGTTGGTCATCGGACTGGCCACGGTGGCACTGCTGCTCGCGCTGGTGAACCGAGTCACCACGGTGTTCCGCACCGCCCGAATCAACGAACTGACCACCAGCGAAGCGGCATACGAACGGAAACTGGCCGACCAACGTCGCCTCGACCGTGACGAGGCGACGTGACAGCGGTGACGGCGGCGCTGGCGCTGCCCTGGGTCGCAGGACTCGCGCTAGTGGGGCTCAACGGGCGGCGACCGATCGTCGCCTGGCTCGCGGTGGCCGCCCTCGCCGCGGACCTCGTCGTCCTGGTCGTGCTCGCGATCCACGTGAGCAACCACGGCGACACCCAAGTGGTGACAGGCGGCTGGCCCGCCGGTGTGGGGATCGTGCTTCGCGCCGACACTCTGGGAATCACGTTCGCCCTGCTGTCGGTGTTCGTGTTGCTGGCCGCGACCTTCACCGAAACGATCAAAGGCGTCCGAGTCCGGACGTTCCCGGGACTGGTGGTGCTGCTCTCCGCCGGGTTGAGCGGCCTGTTCCTCACCCACGACGTGTTCAACTTCTATGTCTTCTTCGAGCTGTCGATGATCGTGTCCTACGTGCTGACCGCCTACGGGGGACGCACCCGACAACTGCGGGCGGCTCTGGTCTTCGCCGCCGTGAACCTGCTGGGCTCCTTCCTGTTCCTCCTGGCCGTGGCCGGCGCCTACCGGGTGACCGGAACACTGTGGATGAGCGACGTGGCCACTCAGATGGAACAGGTGTCCGCCAACGCGTCGTTGCTCATCGCGCTGGGTTTCTTCGTCGCCTTCAGCGTCAAGGTGGGGCTGTTCCCTTTCCACTTCTGGCTGCCGACCGTCTACGCCGGAACCCGCCCCGCCGTGGCCGCCATCCTCAGTGGTGCCGTCGCCAACATCGGCTCCTACGGGCTGCTCCGATTCGGTGTGGGCATGTTCGAACCGCAACTACGACTGGCCGAGATCATGGTGATCGCGCTTGGTGCCGCCTCGATCGTCTACGGCGCTTTGCTGGCGGTGTCCCGCGGTGATCCCGCGGAGATGCTGGCCTACTCCACGATCGGACAGATCGGGTACGTCTTGGTCGCCATCGGAGTCGGTGGCGCCGTCGGGTGGGCGGCCGCCGTGCTCTACAGCGTGATCAACGGGCTGAACAAGACGCTGCTGTTCTTGGGTGTCGACCTGCGCGGCAAACTCGTCGCCGCCGCCTTCGTGATCGGAGCGTTCAGCGTTGCCGGTGTGCCCCCCGCCGTGGGATTCGTGGGCAAGCTCGAACTGTTCCGCACCGCCGTCGCCGCGTCCAGCCCCGTCCTCGTGGTCCTGTTGTTCATCGGCAGTGCTCTGTCGCTGGTCTACCTGTTCCAAGTGTATCAGCGTGTCTTCTGGCACAAGAGCGTTCCGCCCCGGGAACTGGCCGGTGCCGGAACCGACGCCCGGATCAGCCCGCTGCCGTTACGAGTGTTGACGCTGGTCCTGGCATTCGTCGTCCTGGCCATCGGGATATGGCCGGAACCCCTGCTGGCGCTCAGCGGCAACGCCGCCGACGCACTGATTCGGAGGTAAACCAGATGGCTGGTCTGTTCGCACGGATCGCTGCGCTCACGGCGATCTACCTGTTGGCGCTGGGGAACATCCACCCCGGTGACATCCTCGACGGGGTCGTTCTCGCGGTGATACTGGTCATCGGTGGACGATTCGTTCTCTCCCTGAGATCGGCCGAAGGTCCACCGCCGGCTGTCTCGGTGCCCCGGCGACTCGCCGGTGTCCCGGCGTTGCTCGGCGGCACACTGGTCGACATCGCACGTGGCAGTTGGACGGTGGCCCGGTACTGTCTGCGTCCCCCCGCGGAAGCCGAGCCCGGGATAGTCACCGTCCCTATCGGACGAAGTTCACCGGGGTCGGCCACGGCTTGGGGGATCCGGGTGGGAATCGCCCCGGACAGCGTCGTCGTGGGGGTCGACGAACAGCAAGGTCACATGCTGGTGCACGTGCTCGACGCCCGCGACCCGGAAGCGGTGCGGGTCACCCAACTGGACGGCTACGAGCGGCGGCAACGCCGGGTCTTTCCGTGATCGCCATGCCCACCGTCGTTCTCATTCCCGCACTGATCTGGATGACACTGCTGCTGGTGGGTGGTGGGCTCGTGCTGATCCGGGCCCGCGACGTCAGCCACGGTCTTGTGGCCCTGGACATGCTGGCGGTGCTCATCATCTCGCTGCTGGCGCTGCTGTCGTACTCCCGGAACGAGCCGTACTACTTCGACGCCGCGGTCGCGCTCGCCTTGTTGTCCTTCGTCTCCACCATCGCCACGGCGCGCTATCTCGGATCCGGAGGTCCCTTCGGGTGATCTCGATTCTGCTCGAAATACTCGGCTCCGCGCTGCTGCTGATCGGCCTGACCCTGCAGACGGTCAGCCTGTACGGGGTGTTGCGGCTGCCCAACACCTACCAGCAACTCCACGCCCAAGGCCTGGCCACCGGGCCCGGGGTGATCGCGGTGCTGGCGGCCGCGGTCGCCACCGAGAACATCGAGATCATGGCCTTCGCCGTGCTCACGATCGCTTTCGTCACGATCACCTCCCCCATCTCCAGCCATGCCATCGCCCGCTCCGAACATCACCGGCAGCGTCGTCGGCAACGCCACGCCGATCGGGATGAGAGACCGTGAGGCCAGGGCTCGGAACAGTGCTCCGACAGGTGGGCCACACACCCGTGTATGAGGCCGCGGCGGCCGACGACTGTGACGGACCGCTTCGGCTCACACTCCCCTACCGGGACTCGGGCCGCTGAGCGCTTTCCGTCCGGAAGGCGTTGTCCAGGGCTTGCCATAGGCGCGGCGGGTCCAGGGTCTCCAACGGAGATGCCGCACCGGCGGCGAGGAGCTCGTCCACCGAATAGTCACCGGGGGGCACGGCGATGATGCGGGCACCGGAGGCAAGAGCCGCGTTCACGTCGGCCGGTGTGTCACCGATCAGGACGACGTGTTCGGCCGGGATCGGTGTGCCGAGACGTCGTGCGGTACGTTCCCGGGCGACGGTGGCCAGTTCCCGTAGAGGCGTTCCCACCACCTCGGGAAAGACCCGTTCGTAGACCGTCCGCCCCATGCCACGAGCTTCGATCAGGGTGCGGTCGATGTCCCAGAGAACCACACGTTTCCGGACTTCCTCTGCCATAACGGCCAGTGTCGCAGGACGACGGCGCCCTGACCGCGCACGAGCGCGCGGGATCGACCTCGGCCGCAGGTCAGCGCCTTCGCCATGTCGGCGGGACAATGGAGGCGATGCGGCAGACGACGCCCTCACGGGACGGCGATGACGGAACCGGGGCGGGGCTACACGTGGTGACGTTCGGCCACGGCACCGCCGACGCCGAGACGATGACCCGGCTGCTGCGGGCTGCCGAGGTACGGCGCCTGGTCGACGTGCGCACCGCACCCGGCAGCCGCCGAAACCCCGACGCGGCCCGGGCCGCCATGGCCGATTGGCTGCCGCGGGCCGGTATCGACTACCGCTGGGACGAACGCCTGGGCGGTTGGAGACGTCTCCCACCCGACTCCCCGGACATCGCCCTGCGCAACGAGTCCTTCCGCGGCTACGCCGGGCACATGCGCACGGAGGAGTTCCGCGCCACCGTCGACCGACTCCTCACCGATGCCGCCGCCGGCCTCACCGCGGTGCTGTGTGCGGAATCGGTGTGGTGGCGCTGCCACCGCAAGATGATCGCCGACTTCCTGGTGCTGGTACACCACGTCGACGTGCATCACCTCATGCACGACGGCACGCTGAGACCACACCGGCCGAGCCCTCAAGCACGCCCGATCCCCGACGAGCGGGCACTCGTCTACGACAGGGACCCCTCGCCTCGTTCGAACGAGTAGTTACACCGCGCCGAGTCGGTGGTGGCCGGACCAACCGGCCCCCACGCTGAAATACACATCTCACTCACCGCGCAGTTCGGGTGCAGCGGAAATCCTGTCCCCTGCCGTCGAGAATGTCACCTGCACTGGATATCCTTCCCTTTCTACTGTGTTCCGCTCTTGTCAGCCACCAACTCACCTCGATCCCTTTACTTCCCTCTAAAGACTCAGCACAGTGTTCAAGCCTTGGAAATCGGGTTCCGACCACCAAGATGATCTAGCCGGCACCCATGGCGGGAAGCGTCCGACCTTACTCCAATGGCGTCAACTTCATCGCGATACGGGGGCCAGCCAGGGCTTCCACCTGCGCAGACCCTTCCAAGCCAACAATCGGGTGGCTACCTTTAGCGCATGAGCAATAGTGGAGAGGCAAGGAAGTGGGCCCCGGAAAACTACGCTTCTCTCCCTAGCTCGGAAATAAGCAGGATCGCCGCCAGCCGACGTCGCCGCTTCACGAACAAAGGTATGCGAATCGGCAACAGCAACACTGTGCACGCTGTACGCCTACGTAAATGGATCAACGGGGAAGAGATCCCCGCGCCGGCATGCCATATCGGTGCGGATATACCCGATACCGATATCGAGCGCAGGCCTGTCTCAGACCAACCAGTCAACTGCAGGCGCTGCCTGTCCTACAAAGTCGCTCGCGAGGAAGGGCAGCCATACCAGCCACGGCTGCGACAGATTGGCCTTTGGCCCCTCGAGGAAGAGAGGAACGAGTTACCGGCGTGGCCGCCACCCGAACCCGAGTAGAAACCGCTGCCCTAGCCGTGACCGAGTCGACTTCGTGATGAATGCTGATTCGACATGGCAATGCTGGCGATGTCAGAGCCGGCGCCCAACCGCAAGTCCACTCGGTACCCGACGAGCAGATACTCGTCTAAGGTCAAAAGCCGGCTTACCTCAAAAAGGTGGATCGGCCGTGTCCGTGGGAGAACAACCGGTCGCCGCCCAGAGTTCGCGTAGGCAACGCTGACCCACATCCGCGGGAAACGCGCCTTCCAGTTTGAGATACCCGTCGGTGACGAACCGCTCGATCTGATCAGGATCGAGTGACATCATACGACCTTTCCTCGGAAACGGAATCACCCCAGTGTCCGCAGCTCGTGGAACACGCGGCAAACGATTTTCCGCGCATGGGAAACACGGCAGGAGCGGGTCAGCTCACCGACAAGACGGCCTTGCCTCGGGAGCGGCTTTCCTGGCTGAAGTGCCAGACCTCGACGCTCTGTTCCAGAGGTAAGACATAATCGACGACGCAGTGCTTATCCGAATCCACAACGGACGACGAAGTGTGAGGATCAGGGCCATTGATCGACGAAGCGCCATCCACCATTGACAGGGATGGGAACGGGCCGTAGCTATGGACCACCCTCAGCATGACGCAGACTGCGGGGCCGCTCAGCGACCGAGACGGCGCCGGAGTGCGTCGTAGACGTTGTCTCGCGTGGAGATGGTGACGACGTAGACCAGCAGGACATCGTCGCGGATGTGGTAGCAGATTCGGTATTTACCGACGCAAACCCGCCAGACCTCGGGGATGCCGATGAGGGGCTTGCAACCAGGAGGTTTCGGGTCCTCGGCCAATCGCTCGATTGCGTCCTCGATGGCGTCGGCATCCTTGGGCTGGGCCTTGGCCAGCCTGTCCAGGAACTTGTCGGCCTCGCGGTGCAGACGAACAGCGTAGGGCACTCAGCCCTCGCGGCGAGTACGACGGCGGAAGGGCACGAAATCCTCGTCGGTGGCGGTAGCCAGAACCTGGCGAACCTCCTCCACATCGGCCAGGTCCTCCAACTTCTCCAGCAGCTCGGCGGCCTCCGCCGGCACCACAGCTGCCGCCCGTCGGTTGTGTCGAGTGAGATAGATGATCTCACCGCCATACTCGGCGCGGTTGGTCACATCGCTGATGTGAGCGCGCGCCTCGGTCACGGGAATCTCCACGGAAGCCATGTACAAAACGTACATTATCTGCTGGAGTACTGGCTACCCCGACAGCGCCCGACGCCCTGCATGACGTGCGCCAAAACTCCACGCAGCCGTCTCACTCACGGGGCCAGGCCTCGATAAGACCAGCGCTGCGGCCTGGAGTGCGTCTCCTGCTCGATTTCCCACCCGAGAAAACCCAATTCAGTCTACTTTGGACCCTATCGGCGAGCTTTCCGTACACCACACCGACTACGCCACCCTTGCCCACCGACACGACCGCTGGAAACGACGAAACGGGATACGGAGAAAACGAAGGCGGGGCCACGGTGTTTCTCGTGACCCAGCCTTCGCTTTCCGCCAGTCCTGTTCTCAGTTCTACTGTCCTGTCAGGACCTGATCAGACGACCGTCGCGCCCTTCTTGCGCGCCTCGCGGTAGTCCTTGACGACACCGTGGGTGAGCACAGCGAGGATGATCGCGGTGAGCAACGGCCACATCAGGATGTACGCCGTGATGAGCAATGTTTGCATATTGGCCTTCCTATCGTCGGTCCTCAGCGGGCGGGAACGGCGTCGTCGCCGCGCTCCGGCCTCCGTCCCTGGTCCTGCCCCTGGAACTCGGTGACCCGCTCGCTAATCAGCGAGAAGTCGAATCGCTCGGTGTTGCGCAGGGTGATCAGCACACACGTCACCGTGCTGACCCCGTAGGCGACCAGCGCGCCGAGTAGCGTCTCGTAGTCCCGGAGGAACCCGACCATGAACGGCGTGAGAACGACGAAGGTGACTCCGGCGACACCGAGGCCGACGCGCTTACCGAGGAAGCCGAACGCCATAAGCCCGAACACCACTGCCGCACCGATCGCCGCCGCGACCTCCATCACGATCCCGACGATGCCGGTCAGCTCCAGCAGCTCGAAACGCGCCACGACGAAGAACGCCACACCGAGGATCGCGGCCATGGTGAACGCCAGGTTGCTGATCCGGTCCCAGAAGCAGCTGACGATGACCGGGAACACCAGCGCGCCCCACAGACCACCCATGAACACCAGCAGGTCGAGGATGTCGAACTTCGTCATGGCGATCATGACGCCGATGGCCGTGGCACCGACCATCGTCATCCGGCCGATCATCAGCATCGTCTCGGGCTTGACCTTGTTACGGGCCAGGTTCCGGCCGTAGATGTCGGTCATCACCAGCGACGACAGGGCCGCGAGGTCGGCGTCCGCGGTGGACGACAGCGAGCCGATCACCATGATGAACAGCACACCGATCATGAAGGCGGGCAGGTAGTCCGACGCCATCTGCGGGATGATGTTGTTCATGTCGCCGTCCATCGGCTGCAGGCCGACCATCAACGCCACCAGGCCGATCATGCCGAGACCGATCACGGTACCGGCGTAACCAAGAGTGGCCGTGATGAACGTGGCCTTGATCTTGTCCTGCCGCACCGCGAAAAGACGCTGCGCGATGGTCTGGTTGCCGACCGCATAGGCCAGCACCGCCGCCAGATACGGGGCGCCCTGCTCCAGGAACGCGGTACCGGAGAAGAAGTTCGCCTGCTCGTCCGTGATCTTCAGCATGCCCTCGTCGATCACGTTCGTACCACCGGCGGCGAAGAACACCATCGGAATGATGATCGCCGCGGCCAACATCATGGCCACGAGCTGGGCATAGTCGGTCAGCACCGAAGCACGGAAGCCCGACCACAGCGTGTAGCCGAGCACACCGACCGCCACCGCCAACACACCGTGGACGAAGTCGAACGGCGTGAGGATTTCGACCA
Organism: Saccharomonospora sp.; assembly: GCF_027317685.1. NCBI lineage: Bacteria > Bacillati > Actinomycetota > Actinomycetes > Pseudonocardiales > Pseudonocardiaceae > Saccharomonospora > Saccharomonospora sp. The sequence continues at coordinate 18,087 of NZ_DAHVQP010000094.1, read as the reverse complement.
GCGCACCGGCCGCGGTGAAGTTCGCCGTCAAGCTGATGATACTGCCGGCGATGTTGGAGAACGCGAGAATCAGCTGGCTCGATTTTCCGTGGCGGGCCCGCATCAACTCGGCCAGAGTGTGTGCACGGGGGGCCAACTCACGGAACCGCCGCCCGAACGGGTAGATGCAGAGGATCATGAGCGCACCCCAGAGCCCGTAGTGGATGGGGCCCGACAGACCGTAGGTGTAGCCCGAACTGGAGCTCGCGTAGAACGAGGCCGCCCACACCCAGGTGGCGGTCATGCTCGTAGCCGAGATCCCGAAACCGATCGCACTGTTCGAGACCATGAAGCCGTCGACGTTCTCTTTTTTCTCTCTAATTGTTCGAGTCAAAATAAACGTGAGACCATAGAACCCGACCAATAAGAGAACGGTAGTCGTTGCGCTCAGCTGAAACAACTATTATCTCCATGCCATATGTCGTTATTATTTCCCTCCCTTTCGGGAGAGCGAACGACGAATACCCTTAGTCGCTTACGCAACGGATTGGAACCGGATAGTAATGAGGAACACACATCCGGCGGTGACCTGCATCACTATTTTTGCCCGGAATAGCATTCCACAAAGCGCCCTCAAGACAGTGACCTTTCCGCAAAAAGCCAGGTAGAAGCGCCTTTTGTGGCCCCCAAAGGCCCCCCGCCGAGCGTTTCGTGTGATCGCAGACACACAAGGGTGCGCCCCGTGCGCAGGGGTGTGCGCTGGGCAAACAGTTGACTACACCCGCCGAACGCCCGAGCGAGCGACCCCCTGCGCGTTTGCAAAGAGTCAGCGAATATGGCTTCTATTTCTCCGGAATATCACCTGGTCATCGACGGCCGACGAACCCGGAAGCCGGGGCCCATAGCACCCGGAATTCGAGCGCACCCACCCGGGTCCCGTCTCGATAATCATCAGCACGGCGCCCCGCGAAAAGCAACACGATTGTGCTGAGCTTCGTAGGAGTCGAAAGTCGCCCGGCCCGCCACGGAGCGACGAAAACCGGCCGGAATTCCATGAGTAGACGAGCAGCCGAAAAAGACAGAATTCGGGCGTGTCCGCAGGCTGTGACACCGTGTCCGCAAGTTATATAGCTGTGTCCGCAGATTGCGTAGCTGTGTCCGCAGCACAGGCAGCCGTGTCCGCAGGTCTTGCACCCTGCGGACACGGCGCGTGTGGCCTGTCAGCTCACCGACAGGGCGATTTTTCCTCGGGTGCGACCCTCCTGGTTGACACGCCATGCCTCGGCGGCCTCTTCCAGTGGGAACACTCGGTCGACGTTCACTTCGAGCTTGCCTTCGTCCGCCAGCCTCGACAGTTCGGCGAGGTCATCGGTGCTCGGCCGCACCCACATACTCGCGCCGCCGAGCTCCTCGGCCTTCGGGTCTATCGTCGACACCAGTCGCGACATGTCCTGCAACAGTTCCCGTGAGGCGTCGATCGACTCGCCACCGACGCAGTCCACGGCGGCGTCCACACCGTCGGGCGCGAGCTCGCGCACCCTTTCCACCAGTCCTTCTCCGTAGGAGACGGGTTCGGCGCCGAGTCGGCGCAGGAAGTCATGGTTGCGTTCCGAGGCCGTGCCGATCACCCGGGCGCCCCGGACAGCGGCGAGCTGTGTGGCGAACGCGCCCACCCCACCGGCCGCGGCGTGCACGAGCACCGTGTCGCCCTCGCCTACCCGCACCCGGTCGAGCGACTGGTACGCGGTCAATCCGGCCAGCGGCAATCCCGCCGCCTGTGTCCAGTCCAAAGACGCCGGCTTGGGTGCGATCAGCCGTACGTTCGCGGCCACGAGTTCGGCGTACGTGCCTTGGGAAACCCAGTCCTTGCGGGCGTAGCCGATGACCTCGTCGCCCACTCGGTAGTCATATACGTCCAGGCCGACGGCCTCCACGACACCCGCTACGTCCCAGCCCGGAATGATCGGGAACTGCACTTCCATGATTTGGTCGAGGTACCCGGCGCCGATCTTCCAGTCCACCGGGTTCACCGCCGCCGCCTTCACCCGGATGAGGACCTCACCGGGCGCTACCTTGGGGTCCGGTCGCTCCGCCAGCGTGAGTTGTTCGGGACCGCCGTATCGCTCCTGAATGATCGCTCGCATGCCGGCAGGAACAGAGCCCCTTGGGTGGGTATTCCTTCCACGACCCCGAAGCACCGATGTGGGTGGCAACGCACACGACGGTCCTGTGCCGGGATGGCGAGACCTTCCACGTCGGTGGTGGTCCGACCACATCACCGGCCACCCGGGTGGAGTGGGGCTGTGACCAGCGACTTCCCTGTGGGAGCTCGCTCACGGGAATAGCGCTGTCAGCTCCGCGTTACAGTTTTAGTTGAACTCACAACTACTCCTGCGAACGTGGTGACAACATGCAATTCGGGATCTTCACCGTCGGTGACGTCACGACCGACCCCACCACGGGCCGGACTCCCACCGAACACGAACGCATCAAGGCCATGGTGCGAATCGCGTTGAAGGCCGAGGAGGTCGGCCTCGACGTCTTCGCCACGGGCGAGCACCACAACCCGCCGTTCGTGCCGTCATCACCGACGACCATGCTCGGTTACATCGCCGCCCGCACCGAACGGCTGATCCTGTCGACCTCGACGACCCTGATCACCACCAACGACCCGGTGAAGATCGCCGAGGACTTCGCGATGTTGCAGCACCTCGCCGACGGGCGAGTCGATCTCATGCTGGGCAGGGGCAACACCCCGCCCGTCTACCCGTGGTTCGGCCAGGACATCCGCCAGGGCATCCCCCTGGCCGTCGAGAACTACGCGCTGCTGCACAAACTGTGGCGTGAGGACGTCGTCGACTGGCAGGGACGTTTCCGCACTCCGCTGCAGGGATTCACCTCGACCCCACGCCCGCTCAACGGCGTGCCGCCGTTCGTGTGGCACGGATCCATCCGCAGTCCTCAGATCGCCGAACAGGCCGCCTACTACGGCGACGGATTCTTCCACAACAACATCTTCTGGCCGCCCGAGCACACGAAGCGGATGGTCGCCCTGTATCGCGAACGGTTCGCCCACTACGGCCACGGTGAACCTCACCAGGCGATCGTCGGCCTCGGTGGGCAAGTGTTCATGCGGAAGAACTCGCAGGACGCCGTCCGTGAGTTCCGCCCGTACTTCGACCACGCCCCGGTCTACGGTGGAGGACCGTCGCTGGAGGACTTCAGCGAACAGACACCACTGACCGTGGGCAGCCCGCAGCAAGTCATCGACCGCACGTTGAGTTTCCGAGAGTACGCCGGTGACTACCAGCGACAACTGTTCCTCATGGACCACGCCGGATTGCCGCTGAAAACGGTGCTGGAACAGATCGACATGCTCGGCGAGATCGTGCCGGTGCTGCGTAAGGAGTTCGCCGCGCTGCGAGCGCCGGGTGTGTCCGACGCGCCCACCCACGAATCCCTGCGGGCGAAGCAGGATTCCGCCGACGAGAACACGAGCGCGAGGTGAGCATGAGCGCACACAAGTTGGCCGTCGTGACGGCCGGACTCACCAATCCGTCCTCCACCCGACTGCTCGCGGACCGGCTGACCGAAGCCGTTTCCCGCCGTGTCACGGTGGAACCGCACGTCGTGGAACTGCGGGACCACGCGCGGGACGTCGCCGACAACTTCATCACCGGGTTCGCTCCTCCCGCATTGGCGACGGAGCTCGACGCGGTGACCAAGTCCGACGGCCTGATCGCCGTCACCCCGATCTTCACGGCGTCCTACAGCGGGCTGTTCAAGTCGTTCTTCGACGTCATGGACAACACCGCGCTGCGCGGCAAACCCGTGCTCATCGCCGCCACGGGTGGCACCCCGAGGCACTCGCTGGCGTTGGAACACGCCGTGCGGCCCCTGTTCGCCTACCTACGTGCGGTCGTCATGCCCACCGGTGTGTACGCATCGTCGCAGGACTGGGGCGGTGAAGGCGCCAAGGAACTGTCCCAGCGCATCGACCGGGCCGCGGGAGAGCTCGCCGACGCCCTGAGCGGCCGACCCGCCTCCACCGAACCCGAGGAGGAGTTCGTGCCCTTCGACGAGCTGCTGCGGCGGCAGGGTCAGTAGCCGAGAAGAGGACGGCTGTGTGACGGTTTCCGTCGCACAGCCCGTCCTTTCCTCGCTCGACCGCGGTCACTTCGACGGCAGCCGGTCTTCGCACACCTGGCCGAACCAACCGTCGACCTGCGCGACGACCTGGCGCGGCGTGACCGCGCCCGCTTCAGCCGGCCACACCCAATTCGCGCGCGATCAGCATGCGCTGCACCTCGCTCGTGCCCTCACCGACTTCGAGGATCTTGGCGTCGCGGTAGAAACGGCCCACCGGGTACTCGTTCATGAACCCGTAACCGCCGAAGATCTGTGTGGCGTCGCGGGCGTTGTCCATCGCGGCGTTGGAGGCCGCCAGTTTCGCGATGGCGGCCTCCTTCTTGAACCGCTCACCGCGCAGCATCTTGGACGCCGCCTGGTAGTAAGCCAGGCGCGCCGTGTGCGCGCGAAGCTCCATGTCGGCGATCTTGAATTGGATGGCCTGGTACTCGCCGATCTTGCGCCCGAACGCCTCCCGCTCCTTGACGTAGCGCAGACACTCGTCCACGCAGCCCTGCGCCAACCCCACCGACAACGCGGCGATGGCGACCCGACCTTCGTCCAGAATGGACAAGAACTGCGCGTAGCCCCGGCCGCGCTGTCCGAGCAGATTCTCCTCGGGGACTCGGCAGTCGTCGAAGGTCAACCCGTGCGTGTCGGAGGCGTTCCAACCGACTTTCGAATACTTCGGTTGCACCGTGAAACCCGGGGTGCCCGACGGCACGATGATGGCGGAGATCTCCTTGCCCCCGTCGGGTTTGCGCCCCGTCACGGCCGTCACCGTGACCAACCGGGTGATGTCGGTGCCCGAGTTGGTGATGAACGACTTGCTGCCGTTGATCACCCACTCCCCGTTCTCCAACGTCGCGGTGGTCCGCGTGGCCGAGGCGTCCGAACCACCGCCGGGTTCGGTCAACCCGAACGCGCCCAGCGCCCGTCCCTCGCACAGAGCGGGCAGCCACTCACGTTTCTGTTCCTCGGTGCCGAACCGGTAGAGCGGCATCGCCCCGAGCGAAACCCCGGCCTCCAAGGTGATCGCGACCGACGAGTCGACCCGCGCCAACTCCTCCAACGCCAGGCACAGCGCGAAATAGTCACCGCCCATGCCGCCGTAGTCCTCCGGGAACGGCAGGCCGAACAATCCCATCTCGCCCATGCGAGCGACGATCTCGTACGGGAACTCCTCGCGCTCGTAGAACTCCCCGATCACGGGAGCCACCTCGGATCGCGCGAAGTCGCGCACGGTGGTGCGCAGGTCCTCGTACTCCTCGTCCAACCTGAAATCGATCATGATGTGCCTTCTTCCGGAGTCACCAGGGCCAGGGGTTCATCCAGCGCGACCTGTTGGCCGACGCGGACATCCAACCGACTCACGACGCCGTCGACGGGCGCCGTGATCGTGTGTTCCATCTTCATCGCCTCGACGACCAGCAACGGCTCTCCCGCCTTCACCGTGTCGCCGGGCTCGACCTCGACCACGAGCACCGTGCCCGGCATCGGACTCGTGACGGGTCCCGCATCCACCGACTCGGCGTGCGAGGCGAGCAGGTTCGGCCGTTCACTGACCGCCACAGCTCGGCCTTCCCGCGCGTACCACACGGCACCGTCGGGTGCCTGCGCCCGACGGTATCGGCGGAACTCACCGTCGACCCGCACCGAGACTTCGGCGGGGTCGGCACCGTTTCGAGCCGCGGAAACGGCCATCGGCTCACCACCGTCCACAGTGATCCGTGCGTATCCGGGCTCGCCCTCGACCCGGACGAGCGCTTCGGCCTCACCCGCACGCAGCCGCATCGTCACTCCGGCGCTGCCGCCCAGCCGCCAACCGTTGGGTACCTCCCACGGATCCACCACCTCACCAGTGGGCCACAGTCCCGACATCCGGTCGAGCGCGGCGACCACGAAGAACTCCTCGAACTCGGCGCCGTCGGTCAGCGTGAGTAACTCCCGCTCCACCAAACCGGTGTCGAGCCGCCCCGCCACGACATCGGGATGCCGCACGAGAGCACGCAAAAACGGCACGTTCGTCGGCACCCCGAGGACGGCCGTGTCGGCCAGCGCCCGGTCGAGCCCACGCAACGCGGAGACACGGTCCGGCCCCCACACGATCACCTTCGCCAACATCGGATCGTAGTGCGACGCCACCACAGTGCCGGGACGCAACCCCGAATCCACCCGCACATGCGCACCGGAGGGCTCGTGCAGACTCAGCACCGTGCCACCGGTCGGCATGAAATCGCGTTCCGGGTCCTCGGCGTAGACCCGGGCCTCCACGGCGTGTCCGTCGAGCCGCACGTCGTCTTGCGACAGCGTCAACCGCTCCCCCGCCGCGACCCGCAACTGCCACTCCACCAGGTCGAGTCCGGTCACCAACTCGGTCACCGGATGTTCCACCTGAAGTCGGGTGTTCATCTCCAGGAAGAAGAACTCGTCGGGCGCGGACGACGACACGATGAACTCTACCGTGCCCGCACCGACATACCCCACCGAACGGGCCGCCTCCACCGCCGCCTTCCCCATGCGGGCACGGGTATCGGCGTCGAGCACCACCGAAGGGGCCTCTTCCACGATCTTCTGGTGCCGACGTTGCAGACTGCACTCCCGCTCACCCAGATGCACGACGGTGCCATGGGTGTCGGCGAGCACCTGGATCTCGATGTGTCTCGGATCGACGACGAACCGTTCGACCAACAACCGGTCGTCGCCGAACGCACCACGCGCCTCCCGCTGCGCCGATTCCACGGCAGCGGGTAGTTCAGCGGGTGTGTGCACCAGCCGCATCCCCTTGCCACCGCCCCCCGCGGACGGCTTCAGCAACACGGGATACCCGATCCCCTCGGCGGCGGCCACAATCGAGTCCACATCGGATACATCGTTGACACCCGGGACCACAGGCACCCCGGCGGCCGAGACCGTCTCCTTCGCACGGATCTTGTCGCCCATCGCCTCGATGGCGGCCGCCGGTGGGCCGATGAACACCAGGCCCGTCTCCGCACACGCCTTGGCGAACACGGCGTTCTCAGCCAGAAAGCCGTACCCCGGATGCACAGCCTGCGCACCGGTCTCCACCGCCGCGGCAATGATGTCCGGAATGGACAGGTAACTCCATGCCGCGTCCGCGGGCCCCACCCGACGCGCGATATCGGCCTCCGCCACATGCCGCGCGTCGGCGTCGGCATCGCTGTAGACGGCCACCGACCGGATACCCAGGCGCCGCAACGTCGCGATGACCCGCACGGCGATCTCACCACGGTTGGCGACCAACACGGTGTCGAACATGCCCATCACATCCTGAAGACGCCGTAGTTCACCGGTTCCAGTGGCGCGTTCGCGGCGGCGGACAACGCCAGCCCCAACACCATGCGGGTATCCAACGGATCGATCACACCGTCGTCCCACAACCGCGCCGTCGAGTAATATGGATTGCCTTGCCGCTCGTACTGCGCGCGGATGGGCTCCTTGAACGCTTCCTCCTCTTCAGCCGACCACTCCTGGCCCCGCGCCTCCAGGCCGTCCCTGCGCACCGTCGCCAGCACCGACGCGGCCTGCTCACCGCCCATCACCGAGATCCGCGCATTGGGCCACATCCACAGGAACCGAGGCGAGTACGCACGACCGCACATCGAGTAGTTCCCCGCGCCGAACGACCCACCGATGATCACGGTGAACTTCGGCACCCGGGCACACGCCACGGCGGTGACCATCTTCGCGCCGTGCTTGGCGATACCGCCCGCCTCGTAGTCGCGGCCCACCATGAAACCCGTGATGTTCTGCAGGAACACCAGCGGCACCGATCGCCGGTCGCACAACTCGATGAAGTGCGCGCCCTTCATCGCCGATTCCGAGAACAACACTCCGTTGTTGGCGATGATGCCCACCGGATGGCCGTGGATACGCGCGAAACCGGTGACGAGCGTGGCACCGTACTCCTTCTTGAACTCCGTGAACCGGCTGCCGTCGACGATGCGGGCGATCACCTCGCGCACGTCGTAGGGCGTGCGGGGATCGGCGGGGACCACCCCGTACAACTCGCCGGGATCGACAGCGGGTTCCTCGGTGGGAGCCACCTCCCACGGGCGAGGAGCACGCGGACCGAGAGTGGAGACGATGGACCGCACGGTGCGCAGCGCGTCGGCGTCGTCCGCGGCGAGGTGGTCGGTCACCCCGGACTGCCGTGCGTGCACGTCACCGCCACCGAGCTCCTCGGCCGTCACGACCTCACCCGTGGCGGCCTTCACCAGCGGAGGACCGCCGAGGAAGATCGTGCCCTGATTCCGGACGATCACGGCCTCGTCGCTCATCGCGGGCACGTACGCGCCCCCGGCCGTGCAGGAACCGAGGACCGCGGCGATCTGCGGAATGCCCCGCGCCGACATCGTGGCCTGGTTGTAGAAGATGCGGCCGAAATGCTCCCGATCGGGGAACACCTCGTCCTGGTGCGGCAGGAACGCGCCACCCGAGTCGACGAGGTACAGGCACGGCAGATTGTTGTGCAGGGCCACTTCCTGCGCGCGCAGGTGCTTCTTCACCGTCATCGGGTAGTACGTGCCGCCCTTGACGGTGGCGTCGTTGGCGACGATGACGCACTCTCGGCCCGAGACACGGCCGACACCTGTGATGATCCCGGCGCTGGGTGCCTCGTCGTCGTAGAGGCCGTTCGCGGCCAGCGGAGACAGCTCCAGGAACGGGGAACCGGGGTCGAGCAGCGCGTCGACACGGTCACGTGGCAGCAGTTTGCCCCGCTCGACGTGCTTGATGCGCGCCTTCTCCGGGCCGCCCTGCCGCACGGTGGCCAACCGCTCACGGAGATCGGCCACCAACTCGGTGTGGTGCTCGACATTGCGGGCGTACGACTCACTGCGGGTATCGACAGCACTGGCGAGAGCGGGAGTGTCCATCACACCACCAAGTTAGCATCCGTTAACTCCAAATGTGATGTTAGTACCCACTAACCCATGTGTCCAGAAAACCCAGAACCTCGTGTCCGCAGGTTGCGTAGCTGCGTTCGCAGACTGCGTAGCCGTGTCCGCAGACTGCGTAGTTGTGCCCGGTAGCTGTGTCCGCAATTCGCGTAGTCGTATTCGCAATTCGTGCGGCTACGCCAGGAACTCACGCGAAAGCGGCACCGCCCTACCCCACCTCCGCCGTTCACCCATACAGGACTTGCGGACACGACGACAGGACTTGCGGACACGACGACAGGACCTGCGGACACGACGACACAGCCTGCGGACACGACTGCGGCCGCTGGCCCTGTCGGGTCGGCGGCCGCAGCGTGGTGGGTTGTCGGGAGAGGGCTTCAGCCGGTGACGCTCTCCAGGGCGGAGAGGTAGCCGAGCCGCTGACCGTCGACGGTCGGGTGGTACGACTCCACGACGGGCCAGGTCAGGCTGTGCAGCCACCAGTCACCGTCAGCGCAGATCTCGTGTCCGCTGAAAGCATCGCGAACGTCGACGAACGTCAATCCCCACGCCGCCGCGCGCTCGGCCGTGACCTGGGCCAGCGTGTCGGCACCCGAGTTGATGGCCGAACGCTTGGCGTCACTCAACCCCACCTTGCACGAGCCACCGATCTCGTAGAACCGGGGGTAGCCCAGCACGATGATCTCCGCGTTGGGCGCACGGCTGGTCAACGTCTCGTACACGTTGTCGAGCCTGCCGGGAAGCGTGCTCGTGGCGAACTGCTTGGCCTCCTCCACGCGGTCCACGCACGCGCTGTCCGAGCCGACCGTGCAGTCGACCATCACGTCGGCGAAGCCGGCGTCGTTGCCGCCCACGGACACGGTGATGAACGTGGTGTTCTCGTCCACGGCCGAAGCCTGGTTGATGACGTCGGATGTCACGGCACCGGAACAGGCGACGAACTCGAAGCTCGCCACCGAATGGGAATCCGCCCACAACTGTGGATAGGCGTTGGCGCTGCGCCTGCAATCACCCGAGTCGCCGTATGATCCCGCGCCGACGCCGGATGAATAGGAATCGCCGAGAGCGACGTAATTCTCGCCGGCGGGTGCGGCGGTCGCCGTGACGGCGCCTCCCACCAACGCGAGAACGAAAACCCCTAACCCTGCAAATAATCGTCGAGCCCGCACCCTCATGCCGCACCCTTTCGTCAACCATTGACCGCAAAGATCCTTACCAGGGGAACGGGTGACAAAGAAGGGTGCGGAGAAGAGTTGGCCCAAGTGGACTACACCAGAAGTCAGCAGTGTCGTTAGCTTTCGCTAACCCGCCCGCTAGAATGGTGGTGTGTCCTCGGGTTCCCCGCTTGTCCGTGGCGAGAAGACGACCCGCCGCGACCAGATACTGGCCGCTGCCGCGGAGTTGTTCGCACGTCACGGATTCCACGGCGTCGGCATCGACGAGATCGGCGCTGCCGTGGGTATCTCCGGCCCGGCGCTGTACCGGCACTTCCGCAGCAAGGACGCCATGTTGGGAGAAATGCTGACATCGATCAGCCGGTACCTGCTCGAGGGCGGTAGGGCACGGGTCGACGAAGGCGGCTCACCCGAGGAGGTACTCACCGGGCTGGTGCGGTTCCATGTCGATTTCGCGCTGTCCCAGCCCGCGTTGATCACAGTGCAGGAACGTAACCTCGCCAACCTGTCCGAGCCCGATCGTAAGGAGGTTCGGGCGCTCCAACGTCGATATGTCGAGGTGTGGGTGGCGGCCTTGAGGGAAGCGATTCCGGAATTGGACGACACCCGCGCGCGCTCGGCCGCGCATGCCGTGTTCGGTTTGATGAACTCCACGCCGCACAGCCGTCACCTGCCGGATGACGAACTCGCCGACCTGCTCACCGATCTCGCGTTGGGGGCGTTGCACGCGGCCGTTTGACGTTCTTCCCGGCGGAGAACGGCCAGCTCTTCCGAGTCGGCAGGACGATTTCGCGCGTGTCGCTCGTCGCCTCACCGTATTTCCAGCAAGGTTTTTCCCACGGTCCGCCGAGCCTCGATGGCCGCGTGCGCCTCGCTGGCCTGATCCAACGGGAATCGTTGTCCGATCACAGGCCGCAGCCTGCCCTCCGCGACCTCGGTCAGAGCCTGCCGCGCGTATTCCCGTAACGTGGGCGGCTCCGCGTGCGCACCGATCACCACGGTGATGTCGCGTTCGGCGGCCAGTTCGTCGGAGACCTCCGTCCACACGCCACTCGCGGCGCCGAACACGAGCATCCGCCCGCCTCGGCGTATCAGTTCGAACGCGGCCCACCGATGTCACCGCCGACGGCGTCGAAAACCACGTCCACCTCGCCGACGCGGCGGCGTACCTCGTCGGCCCAATCCGGCTCGCGGTAGTCGATCGTCACGTCGGCTCCGAGGTCGGCGGCGAGCTCTCTTTTGTGTCGTCCGCCCGCCGCCGCGACCACCGTGGCTCCCGCGTTCCGCGCGAGCTGCACCAGCAGGCTGCCGACACCGCCTCCGGCGGCTTCCACTAGCACACGGTCGCCCCGCCGCACCTGCGCCTCGGCGAGGAGTAGCGCGGCTGTCCGGCCGTCGGCGAGCACCGCGACCGCTTCGTCGAGATCGACGCCGTCCGGCACTGGCAGCGCCGCCTCGGCGTCGATGACCACCTGTTCCGCGTAACCACCCGAGCCGGTGAGACTCGCGACCACCCGGGTGCCCATAAGATCGGTGTCCACCGCGGCGCCCACCCGGGTCACCACCCCGCCGACTCCGTTGCCGGGCACCAACGGCGGTTCACCCCCGGACGGGCTGAATGCACCGCGCCGGATCTGGTCTCGACGAACGTCACGTTCGCGTATACCACGTCGATCAGTACCTGTCCGGCGCTCGGCCCGGAACGAGCATTGGGGGAGAAGAAGGGGCGGCCCGCTCTACCAGCCTGGGGGTCACCGGGAGCGGGCCGCCAATACCCAGCTTAGGCAATAACTTCCGACTTCGCCGCTCGGGGTCGGCGAGTCACACAAGTTCTTTCTTCACCCACATGGCCCAGTCGGAGTCGATTTCTCCCCTTCGGCCCCTCTGGCCTCGATGTACGCATTGGCGCGTATTGCGAAATTGATCGCTCCGCGTAACCGAGCCCGGCCACAACCAGGCCCATCCGGGTGATCGACCGAGCCTCCGGTACGGCAGGATGACCCCAGCTCACATGCCAAACGCACGCTCATGAGGAATAGAGGGCAGCATGCACGACGGCAGCGGCCGCATCGCGGTGCAGAACCTCACCAAACAGTTCGGCGCCGTCACTGCGGTGCAGAACCTCAGCTTCACCGTGGAGCCCGGCAGTGTGACCGGCTTCCTCGGGCCGAACGGTGCCGGCAAGACGACGACACTGCGGATGCTGCTCGGGCTCGTCACGCCCACGGCGGGCACGGCGACCATCAACGGCAGGCGGCACCACGAGCTCGGTAACCCCGCACGTGTCGTCGGCTCGGTGCTGGACAACGGCAGTTTCCACCCGAAGCGGACGGCACGGAACCACCTTCGCGTGTACGCGGCGGCCATCGGCGTCCCCGACCAGCGGGTCGACGAGCTTCTGGGACTGGTGGGACTCGCCCCCGCGGCGGATCGGAAGGCGGGCGACTTCTCCCTGGGCATGCGGCAGCGTCTGGCCCTCGCCACCGCCCTGCTGGGCGACCCGCAGGTGCTGGTGCTCGACGAGCCCGCGAACGGCCTCGACCCCGAGGGCATCGCGTGGTTGCGGAACTTCCTGCGTTCGTTCGCCGCTCAAGGACGCACCGTGCTGGTGTCGAGCCATCTGCTGTCCGAGGTCGAGCAGACCATCGACCAGGTCGTGATCGTCAGTGCGGGAACGACTCGCTACTACGGTCCCCTGGAGAATCTGCGCCAAAGCCAACGGCCCCGGGTCCTCGTGCAACCCGCCGACGCGTCCGCGCTCGTGACGGCGTTACGGGAAGCCGGTGTCGACAAGGTGGAGCCCACCGCGGACGGCCGCGTGACCGTCACCGACTCCACCGTGCAGCAGATCGGTGACATCGCCGCGAAGGCGGGCGTCGCCGTGTACGGCATCGAGGAGCAGAAGGCCGACCTGGAGCAGCTGTTCTTCCAGCTCACCACACCGCAGTACAGCGGAGCACCCCTGCCCGGACAGCCCCAGGGGGCGTGGGGTGGTGCGCCGTCTCAATACCAGTCTCAATACCAACAGCCACCGCAGCCGTACCAGCAACACCCCGGCCAGCAGTATCCGCAGCAGCCGTACCAGCAGAACTACCAGCAACCCGGTCAAGGACCGCAGCCGAACCAGGGCTGGGGAGGTCAGCAGCAGTGATGGGCAACCTGATCAAGGCGGAGTTCCGCAAGACGCTCAGCCTCAACCTGTGGTGGGGGTTGGCCATCCCCGCGTTCGGGATCGCGCTGCTGTTCGCGCTGAGCTGGGGCAGCACCGTCAACGACTTCAGGGACTTCCTCGGCAGTGACGCGGAAGACCTCGCCAGGGCTCTCGGCCTGGACATCGACACGCTGCCGGTGGGTCTGTTGGCGCTGGGACGCGCCGTCAACATAGGTGTGTTCTTCGCCGTGTTGTTCGGGGTGTCGGCGCTGGCGGGCGAATACACTCGAAAGACGATCAGCACCACGTTCCTCACCGCGCCGAACCGCGGCTCCGCACTCTCGGCGAAGATGATCACCTACATCGTGTGGGGCCTGGTCTACGGCGTCGTCGTGGTGGCCGCGGCCAGTATCGGCACGGTACTGACCGTGGACGGTGGAGGCCTGCCCTCCGCCGGCCAGTGGCTCGGCATCGCGGGCGCGGGCCTGCTGGCCGCCGTGCTCGGCACGTTGTTCGGGGTCGGGCTCGGCGCGGTGTGGAACAGCGTGGCGGGTCCCACGGTGTTCCTGTGCATCTGGATGCTGCTGGTGGAACACATCCTGGTGATCGTGGGCTTCGCCGCCGGTCTGGACTGGCTGGGCGGCGTGCTGCCCAACGGCGCGCTCAACGGCATCGTCGGCGCTGTCGGTGCGGAGGCGTTCGGCGCCATCGGCTCGTCGCTGAACGTGTATCACAACGAGATCAACGAAGGCCTGCAGTGGAGCATGCAGTTCTTCGCCGGTGCGCCGGGCGCGTTCTCGTGGTGGGCCTCCGCGCTGATTTTCCTGGGATGGACCATGCTGTTCTTCGGAGCGGGGTGGGCGGCCAACCAGAAACGCGACATCACCTGACACGGAAGAGGGGTCGTGAGTGGAGAACGAGACACCGACACCGTCGACCACCCACGACCCCTCTCGTAGTCCCGGTTGGATCAGGCGGCTGGCCGCGGCCTGCTGGCGGCATCCCGTGTTGGTGGTGCTGGCGCTGTCGGCCGCCATCGTGGGGACGGGGTTGCAGGCCGCCGCTCCCCTGCTCGTGCGTTCCGTGGTGGACGACGCCGTGGCCGGGGACACCGGGCGACTCGGGGTGTTGGTGGCTGCACTGGTCGGTTTGAGCCTGCTGTCGTTCGGTAGCGCGTTCGCCCGTCGTTACCTCGGCGGCAAGCTCGCCCTCGATGTCCAGCACGACCTGCGTCGGGACGTGTTCGCCTCCGTGTCGCGTCTCGACGGTGGCACGCAGGATTCGCTGAAGACCGGCCAGATCGTCTCCCGGGCCATCACCGACCTGCAGTTGGTGACGGGATTCCTCATGCAGGTGCCGTTGTCGGCGGGGTCGGTGGTGTTCGCCCTGCTCGCTCTCGGCGCGATGCTGTGGATGTCTCCGCTGCTCACGCTCATCGCGTTGGTGGTGGCGCCCGCTGTCGGCGTGGTGCTCGCCGTGAGCCGCAAACGCCTTTTCCCGGCCACGTGGTCGGCTCAGCAGCGCGCCGCCGACGTCGCCCAGCAGGTCGAGGAGACCGTCACGGGTGTGCGGGTGGTGAAGGGTTTCGGGCAGTCCGCCCGAGAGGTCGCCACGCTGTCGGACACCGCCCGCAAGCTCTACGCCGAGCGGTTGCGGGCGGCCCGGCTGGCGGCGGTGCCGGTGGCCACGACGTCGGCGCTGCCCGCGGCGGGACAGGTGGCCGTGCTGGCGATCGGTGGTGTCCTCGCTTTGCGCGGTCACATCAGTCTCGGCACGTTCTTGGCCTTCGCCACCTATGTCTCGGCCCTGGTGGGTCCCGCGCGGATGCTCGCGAGCCTCGTGGTGCAGGCACAACTCACGCGTGCGGGCGTGGAACGGGTCCACGAGCTGGTCGACGCCCAGCCCGAGGTGGTCGACCCCGAACGGCCGGTGCCGGTGCCGGACGGTCCGCTCGGCGTGGAGTTCGACGATGTCCGCTTCGGCTACCTGCGCACCGAGCCCGTACTGGACGGCCTGTCGTTGAAGGTGCAGCCCGGCGAGACCATGGCCCTGGTGGGCACGGCCGGATCAGGCAAGTCGACGATCTCGTTGCTGCTGCCCCGCTTCTACGACCCGCATTCCGGGTCCGTCCGGGTCGGGGACGTGGACGTGCGCGACCTCTCCCTGAACGACCTGCGCCGCACGGTGGGGGTGGTGTTCGAGGAAGCGTTCCTGTTCTCGACCTCGGTGCGGGACAACATCGCCTACGGCAGGCCGGACGCGAGCGACGACGAGGTCGTGGCCGCGGCGAAGGCGGCGGAGGCGCACGGGTTCATCAGCGCCCTGCCCGACGGCTACGACACTCAGGTGGGCGAGCGCGGACTCACGTTGTCGGGCGGGCAGCGCCAGCGGCTCGGTCTGGCCCGCGCCCTGCTCACCGATCCCCGCGTGCTGGTGCTCGACGACGCGACCTCGGCGGTGGACACGGTCACCGAAGCCGCGATCCACGACACGCTTCGCAGTGTCACGCGGTCCAGGACCACCATCCTCATCGCGCACCGCCGCTCCACGCTCGCACTCGCCGACCGCATCGCGGTGCTCGACGGAGGTCGGGTCGTGGACGTCGGCACCTTCGAGGAGCTGCAGCAACGTTGCGACCTGTTCCGTGACCTGGTGTCGGGCCCCGACGACGACGTCGACGAACTCCACCGCCACGGCGGCGACCTCACCCCCGACGCCACGGGCATCACGCCGCGGCTGTGGCCGCGGACCGACGAGGACAGCGAGGACAGCGAGGACAGCGAAGACAGCGAAGACGACGGAACCGTTCGCACCGTATCCACAACGGCCAGGACCACGACGGGCGGACCGGGCTCTCGCGCGGCGCTGGATCTGCCACCCACGCCGGAGCTGTTGGAGCGCGTGCGCAAACTGCCCGCGGCGACGGGAGAGCCGAAGTTGGACGGGGAGGACCCCACCGCCCCCGACCCGAACTTCCGGCTACGCGGCCTGTTACGCCCGGTGCGCGCACTGCTGGCGACCGTGGTGGCGCTCGTGGCCGTCGATGCGCTCGCCACCATCGCGATACCCGCTCTCTACGAACGTGGTGTGGACGGCGGCGTCCGGCAGGGCGTGGAGTCCGTGGTGTGGCTCGCGGCGGGCGCGGGTGTCCTGGTGGTCGCGATCAACTGGCTCGCCGTGTTCGCGCAGACCCGGTTGACGGCGCGCACCGGTGAGTCTGTGCTCTACACGTTGCGCGTGCGCAGCTACTCCCACCTGCAACGGCTCGGCCTCGACTACTACGAGCGCGAACTCGCCGGCCGGATCATGACGCGCATGACCACCGACGTGGATGCGCTGTCGTCGTTTTTGCAGACGGGACTCGCCACTGCGGTCATCAGCGTGCTCACGCTCACGGGGATCGGCGTGGCGCTGTTGGTCACCGACGTCGAACTGGCGTTGTCCGCGTTCGCGGTGCTGCCGGTGCTGGTGGTGGCCACGGTGCTGTTCCGCCGCCGCGCCTCGTCCGCCTACACCGAGGCCAGGGAACGCGTGAGCACCGTGAACGCCGACATGCAGGAGAACGTCTCCGGCCTGCGCGTCGCCCAGGCGTACACGCGCGAGCAGCGGTCGGCCGAACAGTTCGCCTCCCGCAGCGACGCCTACCGACGTTCCCGGCTACGCGCCCAGCGGTACGTGGCGACGTACTTCCCGTTCGTGACCCTGTTGTCCGGGGTCGCGGAGGCCATCGTGTTGGTGGTCGGCGCCCACCGGGTCGCCGAGGGCACGTTGAGCGTCGGGGTGCTCATGGCGTTTTTGTTGTACCTGGGGCTGTTCTTCACCCCGGTCCAGCAGTTGTCCAGCGTCTTCGACGCCTACCAGCAGGCCAAGGTGGGTCTGCGTCGCATCGGCGACCTGCTGCGCACGCCGACCTCGGTGCCCGCGCCGGAACACCCGGTGCCGGTGCCGCCGCGGCTGCGCGGCGAGGTGGAGTTGGTGGACGTCGACTTCCACTACCCGGGCTCCGAGACTCCCGCGCTGGACGGTGTCAGCCTGCACGTGGCCCCGGGCACGACCGTGGCGCTGGTGGGCGCGACGGGGGCGGGGAAGTCCACGGTGGTCAAGCTGATCGCGCGGTTCTACGACGTCACCCGGGGACGGGTGTGCATCGACGGTGTGGACGTGCGTGACTACGACCTGGATGCCCTGCGCGGACGGGTCGGGGTGGTGCCGCAGGAATCGCATCTGTTCACCGGCACGGTGGCCGACAACGTGCGCTACGGACGTCCCGACGCCACCGACGCCGAGGTGGAGGCCGCCGTGCGCCGTGTGGGAGCGCTCGACGCCATCGCGGCCCTGCCCAACGGCTTCCACCAACAGGTCGGTGAACGGGGCCGCTCGTTGTCGGCCGGGCAGCGTCAACTCGTGTCGCTGGCGCGCGCGGAACTGGTGGACCCCGACGTGCTGCTGTTGGACGAGGCGACCGCGGCGCTCGACCCGGCCACCGAGTCCGCCGTACTCCGCGCCACCGACCGGTTGACCTCGACTCGCACCACGTTCGTGGTCGCACACCGCCTGGCCACCGCCGCGCGCGCCGACGTGATTGTGGTGTTGGACCACGGCCGCATCGTCGAACAGGGCGGGCACGAAGAACTGCTGGCCGCCGACGGTCGGTACGCGAAGATGTGGCGGCACTCGACCTGACCGCCCCGCTCGGAAACGAGTCCCCCGTGATCACTTCCGCTCGGCGGAC